>JAFCDU010000041.1 GCA_017609535.1 Candidatus Pacearchaeota archaeon
CAGCCTGTCCAGAAATAATTCCTGCAGCATTAGGCACCCCGCCAGTCCCCCACCCAATAACAGAAGCAAACTTCCCAACCCCAAAACCCGCAGCCAATGCAGATGATAATGCCTGTGTCTCTTTATCCTCCAACCCCAAAACCCCCCCAATCATCTGCCCTGCAAGATATGCAGCAGCCGCCCACTGAAGTCCAATATAAAGTCCAGTAACTACTCCATGGGCTCCAAAAAAAAATCCTGTTCCAGTCTTAGCACTTGACCAAATTGGAAGAATTGAACCAGAATGACTTTGGGGCCCAGGAGCCCCGACGGGGCTAGATGGAATCAAATTTCCTTCCCTATCCACCCCCCACACTCTCCCGCTCTTATCTACGAACATCTCTTGCCCTTTAACAAACCAAATATTTCCAATTAAAAACGCAAAACTAAAAATAGCAAATACTAAAATAAAAATCTCAGACACACTGATAATCAATCTTCCCCTTTTATTTAACATAAAAAAATCAAGCATTACTTATTTATAAATTTATCAATTTTTCAAACTTATAATCATCAGCGATATTATCAATCCAATCAAGAATCTCAGCAGCTAATAATTTCCTCTTTATCTAACATAAAAAATCAAATATCCACTTAAATAATTATCTCTCAATTTTTATTTGGGCATGATAAAAATTTGAAACATCAAGGTTTCTATCGTCTTAATCTTCTAACAATCCCAAGTCCGATTGATTCCTCAAACTCAGGGCTGATTGCCTTGTCCTTCCCGTCGGTTTTCCATTCAAATCCATCACCACTATACCTGCCTTGATAATTAATATATCCGCCGCAATCCCCCAATGAAGTGCAAATTGAATTCATCTTTTTCAACCAAGATTCCTCTCTGCACTCACAATTATCCTTACACTTCTTATCTCCAAATACATCTCTTTCCCAAATAACTGTACAAGTCACACTGGCTTGAGAGCAAACATCCTTAGCATCTCCTTCTTCATTCCAAAAATCAAAACCAGGAGGAGTCTTAGGAACACAAACCCCCGAAGCCAAAGGTTTAATCGCCTCTACCCATCGACAATCTCTTTTATCAGAATTTTCACAATCATCTTTATTTTTCTGCAAAAAACAATTCTGCCATCTATTAACTCTGCAAGCAGCAACACGATAAATGCCATCATCTAATTCAATTTTATCTTCAATACAAATCTCATTTCTAAAATCAGCACAAGGTTCTATCTGAATCTCTCCATCAACACAAACTTTCTTAAACTGCCTGCTTCCAACAGGGTCCGCACTCGTCTCCCACTTGTCATGAGGAATATCATAAACACACCACGATTCTCCATTTTTATATTCCTTGCCCCCCTCTTTGCAGGTTGTTTTTTTGCAATAATAATCCCCAAAACTTGGCCCCCCGATTCCCAAGAATCTTTCCGCCTTTCCGCATCTTGTCCCAAGAAGATAATCGCAATTCCCGCAATTAGGATTGCTTCCATCTTCAGGAGGACAAACCTCTTCTGGCTTTAAAACCCTTCCATTGCCCCAGCTCTTATCCTTGTCAGATGAATAAATATTTTCTCTATTCCCGCAGGAATCAAACCAATAAACCTTTCCTTTATAACATCCTGTTGTCGCCTGCCTTGCACAAATCGTATTTAATTCTTCAGCAGAACACAGAAGGCCTTTGTGAAAACTTCTATCAGAAACCTTAACCTCCTTTCCAGCAACTAAAACAGTTTCCTTGGCACCGCAATCCTTTCGTGTAGTAAAAATACAATTTCGCTCAAAATCCTGTTCAAAAACACACGCCCCTTCATCCAATGAGTTTGCAGTTGCAATACATGAAATCTCAGAATCAATATCAGTTCTATAATCAACACTAACTCCAAATAAGCTGGATAATCTTTTGCACCTCACCAAAGGAACAAATGCAGCTTGGTCAACGATAATGCAGCACCCTAATTGGCATTGAGGGATTTCAGAAGCATCTCTTTCATCCCATGTCCCGCCATTTTCATCACAAACTCTTTTAGGGGTATTCTCCATGCAAAAACCCTCAACAGAATCATAACAAGTTCCGCTTCTGCAATAAGAGGTTTGTTCGCACGAAGTTGATGCAGTCAAATAATTTTCATCGCAATTTTCTTTAACATCATTAATGCACCAAGCACCTGATTTTGTCTTCTCACAGCACACACTTGCCCCGCTTCTCTGGGCGCTTCCAACTGCAAAAACTAATAGAACAAAAATTAACAAACAAATTATTTTTTTCATCTTACTAATTCTGAATTCAGTCCATAGCCAGGAGGAAATACCAAGCTCCTTGAAGCAAACTGAAATTTATTTCCATAATCTTTATCTTCTATAATATAAATAGTTGTCCCGTCTCCCTGTTTAAATTTATCAAATCTATAGTTGGGGTAGAGCGTCATCATACTTGTTGTATCGCTGTCTCCATATCTTGTTTCAAACTGAATAATCGAAGTGGCAAGAGCAGTCATCTCATAAATCCGGGAATCAACAGCAATATTAAATCTTGTAAATTTCTGGCTTCCTTCTCCACCTAAAACAACAGGAGCGTCTATAATAACATTAACCCTATTAGGGTTCAATTCAATTTCTAAATTTTTGTCTCCTTCAATAACCTCATAACCCTGCCTTTTCAATTCTTTCAAACCAGCTTCATAACAAGCCCAAATTTCATCTTCACTCATCTCTTTGAGATTATTAGCAAAATTATTTATTAAAAAAGGCATCTGATTAATGCAGGGTTCATAATACAGATTTGTATAGCATAAATAAGGAATCTCCTCATCTTGATAGAGGATAGTAAATTCAGGATTGACAAATCCCCCATTAATTCCTAATTTTTCAATATTCTTTTCAATAACCTCCTTAACACATTTTTCAAATTGAAGTTTTCCAGAAGGAGAAACATAAGTGGGCCCAATCCATAAAAAATAAACCAATAAGCCAGCCACAATAACTATCGCAATTATAATAAATAAAGTCACTTGCGAACGTTTAGAGATCGCTAAATTTAGATTAGCATCAAAACATTTGTGCGAATATCCTCTTTTGCAGTCCATAATTTTTCTACTCATTTGATATTTATAAATTTACCTTAATAATTCTATCTCAATTGCAGAACTGTGAATGTTGCCAAATTCATCTTTGCATTTTATATAATAAATATCTTTTGAAGCTGATATAGAGTGTTCAATCCCCCCTCCCATACTAATTCCTTCTGCAAAATTAAATAAAGGTTCATCAGACCATCTGCATTCAGATTCTTCATTAGTGATTACAACAAGTTGCCCTTCCCTTTCAAATATTCTGGCAATTTCCGGAGCAAGGTTATCATGAATAACTTCAAATTCAACACTGTCATCATCACTTCCGCCGGTTTCATCTCTGCATCTAATCTTAATCTTATGAGTTCCAGGATATAATCTCAAAATATATGAATGGACATTATCGGAATTTTGCATTCTATCCCAGCTAAATTCATCAACCTTCTGCTCGCAGACATGATTATCCCCACCACCAGAAGTTCTCACTTGCAACACAACTTCTGCTGGGGATGTTTTAGATTCAAAATCTTCATTAGGTATAATTGAATCAATAACCAATGGACTCTCAACCCGCCTTAGATTATATTCAAGATTATCAGAAACAACGCGTTCCTCCCCCCTGCCAACAGATTCTAACCACGGCTGGTCTTTGCATGCAAAATAATATTTATTCATATTTTCAGTCACAGGCAATTCAGCAAAACATTCATAACCATTTGCACTCGGTGCAATCTCATCAACCTCTTCTATTTCAGTATAATCAAAGCAATTAGCTTGATTTGGCATGAATTCATAAATAGTATTTTGATTGCTCCATCTGCATTCGGTTGTATCAGGAGCATCATTAACACAAAATCTAATATTGTAAAAACTCGGATACTCATTGCCATGAACATCCCGGCACTTCACATATAAATTAATCTCTTCAGAATAATCAATTCCCAGACTATTCAATAGGCCGGGGTCAGGAGCAATATACTCAAACTTATGTTCATTCAATGCAAGATTGCTCCCAAAATCACTCATATTCTCCCATTCAGTTATTTCTTCAGAATATCTGCAGGTTGCAATTTTGTCAGTTTCAACGCCAAACTTCAGTGTTGTATAGGCATTAACACAATCCCCGACCAAGGGCTTTATATCAAATCCATTTGTCCTCTCAACATATTTTATATTGTCGGAAATATAATCTTTCAAAGGGCTTATAATCGGCGCTCTTCCATCATTAATCTTTGACACACACTTCTCACTGCCAGTTCCAACATTAACCAACTCACATGCCTGCCCCAAGCTCTGGCATCTATATGCATTGCACGGCTTCAGCAGGTCTTCATTGCATTTTTCACAATCCCC
>JAFCDU010000042.1 GCA_017609535.1 Candidatus Pacearchaeota archaeon
ATTCCCTCACAAAGTTGCCAAAACTCATTGATTTTTCAGATTCAACCCCCGCCACCTTTCCTGCAATATTTGCCAATCTCTCATCACCCAAAGGTTCCTCACTCTTTGCAAGCAGAACAAAATCTTCACCCCCTTTTCCTTCCACATTTTTAGGAATTCTTCCAACAAATCCAACATACCATCCATCTCCTGCTTCCTTCCCCAAACCAACACTCTTCTCAACTCCATCAACATTCAAAACAGCACCTCTTCGGGATAAAATCAAATTAATATTTTCTCCAGGACATTTTATAGAGATACTTCCTGTTCCGTCCTGCAATGCATTAATCTCCTTAACAACACATTTGCCTAAAAAATTATTGCTTCCCTCTCTAACCCATATCTCATTTCCATCAATATTCAATCTCGCCTGTTTTCGAGGAGCCGTAAGTTTATTCAATTTAATCTTCAAACCAGCCCTGCAATAAAATCCTGGAAAATAAAATTCAGGACTTGTGTCGCCTTCTTTCAAGGTAAATGTCTTATAGATAGAATCCCTATCCCTATAAATAGAAATTTTTGCCTGCCCATCTCCAACCTTATCAGCCCTTAAAAACCCGCGCCCTGTCCAAAATCCATATTTTTGATAACTCCTGCTCCAATTTTCATCAGACATCACAGGAAGATAAAACTCTGCCTTCCCGACACCAAATGCCTCTTCAGCATCATAAAAAATTGTAGCAGTCAGATTTCCTTTAACAAAATCTGTTAAATTCCTCTCATCTCTCTGTTGCTTTAAAATTATAACAACATATCCAATATTATCAACAATAGGGCTTCCCTTCAAAGTATTAGAAGTTTTAATAGCGGCACGCGCCGGATGAAAACTAATACCCGCAACTTCCTTAGGATACTCCCCCTTGAATGAAATAGATTTTATAGTAGAAACCTCAATCAACGGATTAACTTTCACAGCATCTAACTGGCAAAAAACAGGAACATCTTGGTCAGCAAGCAAATCACTCCTTACAACAGGAGGAGTACAGCCCCCAGGCG
The DNA here is from genome assembly GCA_017609535.1 of Candidatus Pacearchaeota archaeon. Classification (GTDB taxonomy): domain Archaea; phylum Nanobdellota; class Nanobdellia; order Pacearchaeales; family GW2011-AR1; genus JAFCDU01. The sequence goes on from JAFCDU010000042.1 coordinate 1,036, forward strand.
GTATCATAATAATAAAATCACTTGTCGTAGCATTGCATTGGTCGCTTTCAATATCCTTCAAAATTGGCCAATAAGTTTTTGCATAGCTTTCCTTTAAACCCGGGGCTTGCTTGCTGTAATAACTTTGAAAACTCGCAGGTTGAAATTGAACCGTATTTGTAGGATTATAAAATTCCCCAGAAACAGATGAAATCAGAATTCCAAATAGCAAAATTGCAAAAATTAAATTTAGTTTTAATCTCATCTTAAACTAACCTTAACAACTGAACCCTCCAAATTAATATAATTTTGTTGCATTTCTTCTAAACTTTCAGGAGTGTCAAAAATTTCAGCATCAATTCTTAACTCGCCGGATTCTTTCAGCATATTCTCTGTAAAAAATTTCATTGTCTTTCCGCCCCCAATAACTGCATAAGTAACTTCCTGTTTAGGAAGAGTAATATCAAAGCACTTCTCTTCTTCCAAACCAAAAACACCCCCAATTCCAGACTTCGGCACATCAACACATTGCCTTGTTGTTGTTTCAGGGAAAATCAAATTAGAATCTTCATAAACATAAACACTAACATTATAATACCCTTCAATTAATTCTATATTCTTAAAATCAGGGTAAATAACCGTAGTTGAATAATCATCAGATTCAAAACTAATCATCGCAGGTTTGTTAGTATTAATACTAATAGGAAGTGAATATTTCTTCTTCATAATTATATTCGCAACACTTTCTTCATTTGTTGAAATTTGATACTTAGTGTCAGCATAGCCGTCTGCCTTGGCAATAATAAACCCATTCACACATGGAGGGAATTTGTCGCTAAGATGCCCATCAACCGTCTCTCCAATACGGCATTCATCAAACAAGCATTTGAAATCAATATCAGCATTAATTTTATTCAGCTCTAAATCATAAACATTAACATCAACATCCTTATTTTTATATTTGCAAACCTCTGGTTCAATATTCTCCCCAGCAGTTGAAGGCAATGCCTGCCGGGGCTGGTTATTATCAATTATAACTGCAATTGGGAACTGAAACAATTCCTCATTATCAAAAAACTGAATCATTACAGGAAAAGTTATATCATAAACAAAATGATAAGGAACATAGCAAAAACCTAAAATCCCCATCCCCTCCTGTAAACCAACCGGCTCAATAATATCTTTTCCATGCCTCTCAATCCTGGTAGGCCAATTTTTAGAGTAAATAAAATTAACATTCTCATCAATTTTTCTCCCAATATCAGTAACAAAATAAGGATCTTCATTAGAATAATAGCTCCCAGTTAATTTTAAAATTCCAAAATTAGCAGATAAGGCATTACTAAGCTCATCTCTTATCTCTTCATCATTGAAAACCAAAGGACTGCAGGTAATCTCCGTCCCAGTAACAGGTGCATAAACCCTCAAGACATCTAAAGCATAATTTTCCAAAAACATATTCTTTTTCTCATAATCATAAACATCTCGCGCCAAATCATAAAATTTTCCAAGTTTGCTCTTGACAATAACCTCGTGTTTTCTAATAAAAACAGAATCCTTGCCAAAATAAATCTTAATAGGCTGATTAATATTAATAATAACCTCCTCTTCATTGATGCTTGCCTTTACGCTCCCGTCATCTAAAAAAACATCATATTCAGGAAAAACAGAAAAATCACAATAATCCAATCGTGCAGAAATATAATCTTCCAACTCTTCTTCCATCTCATTTCTTGTTGGAACATTTTCTATTAAAAGATTATTTCCTGAAACATACATCCAATAAGGAACAGACTGCCCAAAAAAATTTAATTCAGATGAGAAGGGCATATATTGACTTCCAGGAACAAATTCCTTAACCTCAATCCTCCCGCCCTGCTCCCCCAACAAGGCAATTCCCTGCCGTGCCTGCTCTTCAATGCATGAGAGATAAGCATCATAAACTGGTTGCATTTCTGCAGGAATCTTTCTCCCAAACCCGCCGCTAACTAAAAAATAAATAATAATCCCTGCAATAACTAAAATTGCAATAATAACAAAAAGCGTCACCTGCCCCTTTTTTCCAAATCCATCAATCATTTTTCTCAACCCTTTTTTTAATTAATTCCATTATCTCTGTATTAATATCTCTATCTATCAACTCTTTAAACTTTTCCCAAATCTTTTCATCCTCTATTAAAAGTAAATATTTCTTCATCTCTCAACAATAAGATAAATTACTGCTATTTAAATATTTCTTATTTAGTTACTTAGTAAGTAAGTTAGTAAGTATTATTTAGTTACTTAGTAAGTAAGTTAGTAAGTATCATATGGTTCCACCAAGAATCGAACTTGGACTACATCCACGTCAAGGATGCGTTCTGCCATTAAACTATGGAACCTGTTTTTTAAACTAAAACTTATTTTTTAAGTATTCCTCTCCCGCCCTTAACCTGCCCCCAATTTTCTTCCAGCTCCTCAACTTCTAAATCATCAAAATTAATTTTCGCAGCATAACATAAATCAATAACCAAATCTTTAGACATCAAT
>JAFCDU010000043.1 GCA_017609535.1 Candidatus Pacearchaeota archaeon
ACAACAAATACAAGTAAGAAAGGAAGTATCAAATCTGTAAAAATAGAGCGTCCAAAAATCCCCCCTTCTTCTGCAGACACTAATGAGATAGATAAAACTAACCCAAATACAAAAACAAGATAATTTATCGCCTTCATTTGATATTTCTTAATTTTTCTACTATTTAAACTTTTTTAGAACTAAACCAACTCCTCTTCTTCCAGTGGGAGCTCTTCTTCCTTCTGAACCGGGATGGCATTTCTATTAATTAAAACAATATCTCCAATTGCCTTAATAAATTGATTTGGAACAATAATCCCCCTAGCCCCGCCAAGAATCCCCGCCATTCCTGAATCTTTGCCAACAACAATTCTCCATCCATCAATCTTATTATCAGTTAAATTAACTTCTTCAACAAAACCAAACAAATCTCCTGAATCAGTATAAACTTTCTTTCCAATAACCTCACTTAATCTTTTTATGTCCAGCATATCACAATAATAAAATTATCCTTTAAATATATTTCTATACTTTTTAGCTCCTATAAATTTATAAAAACAATCTTCCTAAAAAAAATATGATTACAAAAGAACAGATAATAGAAATCATAATTATTCTTTCAGCAGCAGTAATTCTCGGTTTCACAGTTTCAATACCGACTTTATCAGAAGTCGCCGCTTCAATAATCTACTTTATTGTAATTATATCAGCGAATATTTTAATTAAAAAAGTAATAGCATATTACTTAGAAGCAAAAGTAACAACAAGTTTTTGGTCTTGGTATCAATTTGGGTTTGCAAAACGCTCTCATTTTAAAAAACCAATTCCAATGTTCTGGCTCCCGCCCCTATTATCCTTAATTTCAAAAGGTTATCTTCTTTGGCTCGCAATTTTAGAATTTGACATAAAAGCAAAAACAGAAAGAGTTTCAAAAAGACATGGATTATACAGATTTTCTGAAATGACTGATTGGCATATCGGGGTAATTGCTGCATGGGGAATTGCAATAAATCTTATCTTAGCAATTATTGGCTACTTAGCAGGATTTGAATTCTTTGCAAAACTAAATATTTGGTATGCATTCTGGTCAATCGTCCCAATTTCAACGCTGGATGGTTCAAAAATCCTTGCAGGAAGTCGCGGACTCTGGTTTACCCTCTTAGTCATCATAGCAATCTTCCTTGGATATAGTTTTATAATAATATAATTTTATAATAACATAGTTCCAAAAAATAATAAAACACCGCGCAGTTCAAAGTCTCATCTCTTTTTTCTAATTTTTTTCTTAACTTTCTCTCTCTTCTGAAAGAATAGAAGATAAATCAACGGCAGAATCCCTGCAGTATTAAAAATAAATAAGAAAATAAACCAAATAATTTGATTATTTCTTCCAGATTTCCATAAAGCCATTCCTTTCAAAACAAAAACAAGGATTATGAATAAGATTAACAAAATCCAGATTAAAGGATGTAAATGTAACATTAATCCCCACTCCATATAAAAATATAAATTCCAAACTTTATAAACCTTAGGCTCTTAGTCAAAAAATGAAAGAACTATCAATAACTCCTCGTGATTATCAAATCTCAATTCTTGAAACTTGTAGAAAGAAGGACTGCATAGTCATCCTTCCAACAGGAACAGGAAAAACTCTAATCGCAATCATGCTTGCAATTGAACGCTTCAAACTCTTTCCTCTTAAAAAAATCCTTATCCTCGCCCCCACCCGCCCATTAGTCGAACAGCACTTCAATTCTTTTCAGCAAAATCTGCCTAAAAATTGGGCAGACCTTCAAATATTCACAGGAAAAACCCCAGCCGAAAAAAGAAAAAAAATCTGGCAAACCGCAGAATTCATATTCTCAACTCCTCAATGCATCTCAAACGACTTAAAGAAAAATCTCTACAATTTGGAAGATGTATGTCTTCTAATCGTCGATGAATGCCACCGCTGTCTAAAAAATTATTCTTACAACTTCATAGCACAAAAATACAAATCCCAAGCAGAAAACAGACGGATTCTTGGCTTAACAGCATCCCCCGGTTCAGACAAGGAAAGAATTGCAAAAGTATGCGAAAACCTCGGAATCCAAGAAGTTGAAATCAGAACCCGCGACTCCCCGGATGTAAAACCCTATCTCCAAGAACTGGAATTCCAAAAAATAGATGTAGATTTCCCTCCAGAATTTGAAGAAATCCGTTGCCTTTTAAAAGAAATCTATAATGAGAAAGTTCAAGAATTAAAAAACAGAAAAACCCTCTTCACTCCTGCAACAAAAAAAACCCTCCTTGAAACCCAAAGAAAAATCATTCGCGCCTTAAACTCTGGAACTCGCTCCCCAAATTTAATGCTCTCGGCTTCTGCCTGTGCAGTTGCAATAAAACTTCAGCATGCTCTTGAACTCCTCGAAACCCAAACCCTAACCTCCTTCATCGCTTACATGAAAAACCTGTTCAGCCAAGCAGAGCAAAAAAAATCAAGGGGCGTTCAAAGATTAGTTAAAGACAAAAGATTCACAACGGCCTACACTCTCGCAACAACTCTCGACTTCGAACATCCAAAGCTCCACAAACTTCAAGAATTAATCAAAGAACAATTTAAAAAAAATCCTAATTCAAAAATATTAATCTTTGCTCAATTTCGCGATACTGTCAAAAAAATTTCAGACAATTTAAACAAAATCCCGAATGCAAAACCCGCAATTTTCGTCGGGCAGGCAAAAAAAGGAGAAGGAAAGAACTCAACAGGTTTAAAACAATCCGAACAAAAAAAAATAATCCAAGATTTCTCATCCGGAAAAATCAATGTCGTCGTCGCAACTTCAATAGCAGAAGAAGGTCTTGATATTCCAGAAGTTAGTCAGGTTATTTTTTACGAACCAGTTCCATCTGCAATCCGTTCAATTCAGCGTAGAGGCCGAACAGCCAGACTCTCTCCAGGCACATTAAAAATCCTAATCACAAAAAATACTCGCGACCAATCATACCACTATGCCTCCCGCGCCAGAGAAAAAAACATGCACAAAGCAATAAATGAAATAAAAAAGCAGCTCTCAGAAGACAAACAAAAAAAATTATTCCAGCAAAAACTATAAATCCTAAATTAAAATAACAAAATAATGAAACAAATAGAAAACATCTTCTCTACAAAAACAAAACCCCATAATAAACTTCAAATAATTGTCGATATCCGAGAAAAAAACTCTCTTGTCCCCTCCATTCTCTCAAAACTAAAAGCCAATTACAAATTCGAACATCTTGAAATCGCCGATTATCTAATAGGAGACATTGCAATTGAAAGAAAA
>JAFCDU010000044.1 GCA_017609535.1 Candidatus Pacearchaeota archaeon
AGTGATTTTTGCTCTTTTTCTCTTAAGTCCTCTGGTTTGATTGAATTAATAAGAGATTTAAATTCGTCCATTTTTTCCAACGGGATTCTGGTGCCGGCTTTTGTGAAGCCGGTGTATTTTTCAGTTGTTACATATTCTCTTATTGTCAGTCCGATTTTTCCGTTGAATTCGTCTATTCTGATGATGATGTCTGTGTTGTCGTTCTTTTTTATTCTGCCTATTTCTTTTTCTTTCATATTTGTTTAAGGAATAATGGATTTTTATATTTTTGGAACAATATATAATCTGATTTTTCCTTCTGTTTTGGCTGGTTTTAGGTTTGGGAATTTCCAGGTATTTGAAATGATTTTTGTGCCTGGCTTACATTCTTTTAGAATTTTTTTTTCTAGGCGGGGCATAAGGTGGAAAAATTGGAATATAATTATTGTGTTAAAATTTTTTAAATCCGCTTTCCAAAGATTTTTCCAGCGAATATAGATGTTTTTATATTTTCTTGTTTTGATTTTTGAGATAATGACAAGGATTGGATTTATTTCATAGCCGTAAAGTTTTGCTTTTGAATCTTTTAATGCGAGGAGGATTTTTGCCGACCCAGAACCGAGGTCTGTTATTTTTTCTTCTGGCTTTGGATTTGCGAATTTGATTATTGTTTTTAATGGTTTGTTTCGTGTTGATTCAAAACCTGCTCCGAATGTCCAAGATATTAATTGGAAAACAAGATAGATAAAACCTGCTCCGAATAGGATTATTATTAGAGGATTCATTTTGTTTATCAATGACGGCTGACACTTGGAATCGAACCTGCGAGCTCTTTGGGGGCTTGATTTAGTTACACGCCCTGGGCAGGAATCGAACCTGCGGGCCCCGAAGGGCTCGGATTAGCAATCCGATGCAATACCATTATGCGACCAGGGCTTAATTCAAAGCATTTTTAGTATTCATGCAATGCCAGTATAGATAGAATAGATTTGAGAGATTTAAAGGTTTTTGTTTGCATATAATCTGCCTTTATAATGTTGCTATTGCGATGTTATTTTCTTTTGAGTATTCATTTTCAGATGTTATAATTTTAAATTGAATTTGTTCAATATTCCTTGAAGGAAGTTTAACATTTGTTACTTTAATATTTTTCCTTAATCCAAAAGGGATTTCCTGCAGATTAAATGATTTTATTTCGCCTTTGTTTGAGGATATTTTTAATTTTACATTTGTTGCTTTTGTTAATCCTTGATTTGCTACCCAGACATCAAAATCAAGGTAGGAACCTTTTTTAACTGCATTAAGTGAATCAAAATGCAATTCTGGTTTTGCAGGGACTGAATAAAGATTATTTAGGATATTGATATATTCCTGATTTAAATGGAAATTGCAGTTGACATAGGGGTACATTATATAATCTGTTTTGTTGATGTGGTCAAAACCAAAAACATGGAGCAGTTCATGGAGTTCAACGACAGGTTCGTCGCATTTTGAATCATAGAGTTGGATTTTTCCTTTTAGGATTGCAGGATACCAGCTTGAATTGAGAATTTCTGAGGGGCCGCCTTCTCCTGCGATGAAGATGTTTTTTTCTTTTTCCAAGTAATCATCTGAACAGCCAATCTGGATGTCGGCATTTTCTTTTATTGTTTCTGTGAATGTGAGGGGGGTTCTTGAGGAAATTTCTAAGAATGCCTGCTTCATTTTCTTTTGTTTTTCTTCATTGCATGATTCGAATGAGTATGTCAGGTTATTGTGAGTGAATCTCATATTAGGATAGAACATTTTTATTTCGCTTGAGACATCTGGAAGGTTTTTAATATTCTGCTTAATTTTTAGTTGCCTTGGTTCAGCCGGCAGATGGGGATAGATTAGATAGAGGTATATTAGGGAGATGATTATTAAAGTGAGGATTATTGTGATTATTGTTGTGAGGACGCCTGTTTTTTTCATATTGTTCTATATGATAAGGCTTATAAATGTTTTTTGGGTTTTATATTTGCAGACCAGGTTGGCGCGTTAGCCCTGCGCTGTTTGCTCGTGGGCTTTAAGCAAACCGCAAGGAGAGGCGTGACATGAACCTTATCATGTTGCTGATTGGACGTTGAAGTTTTGTCCTCCTCGACCTTGCTGTAATGAATTGGGTCAGGCCTTGACCGGAGCAGCCCTAAATTATAGTTTAGGTGCTTGGAGGGTTGCAGAACTGAGGAAGATTGGCAACCTCTGTTAAGGGGATTGGAGCTAATCTCCGGGTCTGTGTTTTGTGGGGCTATTGATGAGGGATTCTGGCATGTTTTTACTATTTGGGCTAAGAAGTAATTTTATAAATCTTTAATTATTTGTTTTTTAATGAAGAATAAAAAGGGGCAGTTTTTTATTTTGGCGGCAGTTATAATCTCGGTTATTCTTGTTGGGATTGTGACAACTCGGAATTATATTTCTGTTAGGGAAGAGCCGAGAAGGTTTTTTGATTTATCTGAGGAAATCAAGAGTGAGGCGGGGGAGGTTATTGATTTTGGGGTCTTTCAGAATGTGGGTGCAGATGAGTTGAAGAATCTATCAGAGGATTTTATTGTGAATGTTGAAGAGGATTTTTATGCAAATAATCCAGATAATGAATTTATTTTTGTTTATGGTGATGATGAGGGGTTTAGGGTTCTTAATCTTGCAAAAGAGAGCTTAATAATTGATAAAGATAAAATTCCTGGGGGAAATCGTCAACTAAAGAGTGAGATTAGTGATAGGATTTTAAATGCGCGGATTTCTGTTCCTGGGTCTTTCCGGAATTATAATAATGAGAAGTGGAAAAAGGAGATTTCTGGAAAAGAGGAAGTGACAATAAAGTTTAATAATCAGCTTTATGATTTTTCTTTAGGTAAAAATCAAAGATTTTATTTGATTATGAGAAGGAAGGTTGATGATGAGGTTTATATTACTAAAAAATAAGCAGGAATTTAATAAGAGGGGGGTGAGTGTTATTTTGGGATATGTTCTTCTTATTGTCCTTGGGGTTAGTTTGGCTACATTGGTTTTTTTCTGGTTGAGGGATTATGTATCTGAAAAAGCGGAGTGTCCTGAAGGTGTTTCGATGATTATTGAGTATGTTGAATGCGATACCTCTTTAGGGAAATTGAATATAACTCTTGCTAATAAGGGTTTGTTTAATATTAGTGGGGCGATTGTTAGGGTTAATAATAATCCTGAATCTAATTTGGGGATTTATGATTTGTCAGAGGAGTCGGGGGATGTTTTTTCAGAAGGATGGAACTTTGCAAAGCCGTTAAAGCCAAATGAGAGGGTTGTTTTGCAGTATGATTTTATAAACATCAAGGATGAAAATGGTAATCGATTAGACAAGGTTGTTTTAGTTGATGTTCAACCTTTTATTATTGATGATGGGCAGATTATTTATTGTGAGAGGGTTTCTAATGTTGATGTTGATTGTGATGTCAGTGGGAGCGGGGATGGCGGAGGTGAGGATGGAGGTGATGTTGGAGGTGAGGATGGGTGTGTTGATAAGGACGAAGATGGGTGGTATGTTAATTGTGATGTCAGTGGGAGCGGGGATGGAGGTGGGAGAGATTGCAAGGATGTAGATGATGAAGGGTTTGAAGAATTTTGTAGAAATCCAGATTGCGATAATATTGTTTATACAACTTGTGCGAAATGTATTAATCCTGATCGTGAAGAGATTTGCTGGGATGGGGTTGATAATAATTGTGATGGGATTGTTGATTGTAAAATGAGTTATAGTGATATTTCTTCTTGCGAAATCATTGATTCTGCAGGTTATTATCGATTGACTAAGGATATTGATTCAATTTCTGCAGATTATTGCATTTTTTTTAATTTTGAGGGAGATTCATCAGAACTTTTGGTATTTGATTGTGATGGCCATTCTATTAATAGTGAGGAAGATAAAACAGGGCTGTTATTTTCTTCTACTGGCTCTT
>JAFCDU010000045.1 GCA_017609535.1 Candidatus Pacearchaeota archaeon
CATCACAAAACTAACCTCTTCTAACCCAACCCTCACCAAATTTTAAAAACCTTCTAACCCAATAAACCATATGCCCTTCATAAAAAAACTTGTGATGCAGGGATTCAAATCTTTCCCCACTAAAACAGAAATTCCATTTGAAAACAATATGAATGTAATTGTAGGTCCAAATGGTTCTGGAAAATCAAACATAACAGACGCCCTCTGTTTTGCTCTTGGACGATTATCAATAAAATCAATCAGAGCCGCAAAAGCAGCAAACTTGCTATTCTCTGGAAACAAAACATATAAACCAGCACAAGAATGCTTCGTAGAAATCATATTCGACAATACAGATAAAATCTTCCCCATATCCCAAAATGAACTATCCATTAAAAGGATAGTAAAAAGAAACGGGCAATCAACTTACAAAATAAACAACGAAACAAAAACCCGCCAAGAACTGCTTGAACTCCTCGCACAGGCAGGCATAGATCCTCACGGATTCAATATAGTTCTCCAAGGTGAAATCGCCTCGTTAATAAAACTCTCCCCAGAAGAAAGAAGAAAAATCATAGAGGAAGTCGCAGGAATCTCAATCTATGAAACACGAAAAACTAAGTCATTGAGAGAATTGGAGAAAACAGAAGAAAAATTAAAAGAAGTTTCAGCAATTTTGCGGGAGAGAAACTCTTATTTAAAAAATTTAGAAAAAGAGCGACAAGACGCATTAAATTACCAAAAATTAGAAACAACAATAAAAAGATGCAAAGCCACAATCCTTCATAATGGAATTGAAGAAAAAAACAAGGAGATTCTAATATCAAAAGACCAGGTAGAAAATGAAAACAAAAATATAGAAAAAATAAAATCAAAAATAGAGCAAAATCAAAATGAAATTGAAGAGTTAGAAGAAAAAATAAAAAAAATCAACAAAAAAATAAAAGACTCAACAGACAATGAGCAGAGCCAGCTCCATAAAGAAATATCAGAACTTAAACAAGAACTTGCAGGGCTAAAAGTAAGAAAAGAAAATTTTGAAATCCGCCTTAGGGATAACAAAGAGAAAAAAATTCAACTAAAAGAAAAAATAGCCTCTCTGGAAACTGAAATTTCTCAAATAAAAACTGCCTCTCCAAAAATTAAAAAACAGCAGGAAGCCCAGAAAGAAATACAAAACAAACTGGACTCCTTAGAAGCCAAAAGAAGAAAATTCTATTTGATAAAATCAGACTTATCTTCTGAAGAAAATAAAAAAGAGAATCTTTCTCGCACCTTAACAGAAATTAAAAAAGAATCTCAGTTAATAGAAAAAAATCTTAATGAATTATCTGATGAGATAAAATTCGCAAAATCCCTTGAAAAAGCATCGAACTTAAAAAAACAAACAGAAGAGGAAATTCAACAGCTCCAGAATAAAATTTATGAAGAGGAAAAAAATCAGCTTGAAATACAAAAATCAAATGCAGTATTATCCAAAAAAATAGAGGAAGAAGAAACCTTAAAAAAAGACATAATCAAAATGGATATCTGTCCTTTATGTAAAAATCAAATAACAGAATCTCACATTCAGCAGGTAATATCAGATGCTAATAAGAAAATATCAAAATACAGAGAAAATCAGGATAAAAATCAAAAAATATTGCAAGAAATCGAATTCTCTCTCGAAAAATCAAAGTCCAATTTAGAAACCTCAAAATCAAAATTAAATGAAATACAAATAGATATAATCAAATTAAAATCCGCAGACGAAAAAAAGGAACAGCTCAAAAAACTCTCAATTCAGGAGCAACAAATACTTAAAAATTTAGATGAAACAAACAAAAAATTGGCAGAACTCCGAAAAAATTTCGAAGAATTAAAAAACATAGAAGAACAATATGATTCTGCAAGATTAAAATTGCAGGAATTCTCTTTTGCAGAAATGGATATAGACACAGAAACTTCAATAAAACAAAGAGAATTAAATCAGCTTCATATGCAACTTAAAACAATAGAAAGAGATTTTGAAGAATCAGCTCAGGAACTTAAAAAAATAAACTCAAAATTTGAAAATACAGAAAATCTAATTGAAGAAAAAGAAGAACAAGAGCAGGAATTATATGAAAAATTTGAAAAACTCTTTTCAGAGAAAAATGAACTTCAAGACAAACAAAAGGCAATTGAAACAAACATAATCGGTCTGCAGCATGAAATCCGTTCTATTGAAGAAAAAATCAATAATCATAAAATAGAACTTGCGCGTCTGAATGCAGAGCTTGATTCCTTAAAATTGGAATTTAGGGAATTCCAAGATGCTGAATTAATCAAAGCTCCATTAAATCAGATAAAAGAGCGGCTTCAAAAATCCCAGTTTAAACTTTCACAGCTTGGCTCAGTGAATCTAAAAGCCGTCGATGTATATGATAAAGTAAAAGAACAATGTGCAGAAATCCAGAAAAAAGTAGAGACAATTGAAAATGAAAAACTAAAAATTCTAAAAATTATAGAAGAAATAGACAAAAAAAAGAAAAAATCTTTCATCACAACACTCAACGCAGTAAATGAATATTTCACAAGAAACTTCTCCCAGCTCTCTAAAAAAGGAGAGGCCTTCCTTGACTTGGAAAACAAACAGGAGCCCTTTGAAGGCGGACTAAACATTCTCATAAGGGTGGGGAGAAGAAAATATTTTGACACAGCAAGTTTATCCGGAGGCGAGAAGACATTGGTTGCTCTCTCGCTCATCTTCGCAATCCAAGAATACAAACCCTACTGCTTCTACATCTTTGACGAAATTGACGCCGCTCTTGACAAACGAAATTCAGAACTTCTCGCCGCTCTCATTAAGAAATACATGACCTCCGGACAATACATAATCATCACTCATAATGATGCTCTAATTTCAGAGGCATCTACCTTATACGGCGTTTCTATGCAGGA
>JAFCDU010000007.1 GCA_017609535.1 Candidatus Pacearchaeota archaeon
ATTATTTTTTTATAATACCTGAATCTTTTTTCCAATAAATCCCAGGGGGTATTATCCAAAGCCCCGTGCAAATCGGCTAATAAGATTTTAACTTTAAATCCTGCTTTTAGTAAATCTGAAACCTTTAACATTGGGAATAAATAACCTGCATGAGGTTTTCCAGTAATAGATGTCCCCCAATAGACAACGGGATTTTTCTTCCTTAGAAGTTTTTTTAATTCCGCTTCTGTTATAATTTCGTCTGTGTTTCTTTTTACAAGTTCAAACCTGCTTTTTTCATCCATAATTTAGAGAATGCAATAAGGTTTAAAAGTTTATCCTGCTTGAATACATTATGGTAAGACATAATTACAAAGGGGGTAATCATGAAAAAATTGAATATGATGTTCTTATACTTGGAGCAGGTCCAGCTGGATTGACTGCGGCGATTTATTGCGGGAGATATAGATTAAAGACAGCGGTTGTTGCGAAGTCGTTTGGCGGGACAGCAAATCTTGCAGGGGAGTTGGAGAACTGGCCTGGTTTTATTGGGAGTGGTTTTGATTTGATGGAAAAGTTTAAATCGCATGCAGAGAAATTCGGGGCGAGATTTTTGCAGGCAGAAGTTTCTGATGTCAGGAAAGAGAAAGATAGGTTTGTCTTGGAAATTGGGGACAAAGAGATTCATGGGAAAAGTTTGATTGTTGCATTGGGGACTGAACATAGGAAATTGAATATTCCCGGGGAGAAGAAATTTGCAGGGAAGGGTGTTTCATATTGTGCGACATGTGATGCGAATTTTTTTAATGGGAAGGATGTGGCGGTTATTGGGGGGGCTGATTCTGCGGCTAAGGCGGCTTTATACTTGGCTGAAATTGCAAGAAAAGTTTATATTTCTTATAGAAAGAATGAGATGAGGTGCGAACCTATCTCCTTAAAAAAAATTGAAAATCATAAAAAAATTGAGATTTATTATCAAAGTGTTCCGTTGAAAATTGAAGGTGATAATGCTGTTAAACATCTTGTTTTGGAACAGGAACAGAAAGATGGAAAAATGAAAAAAATCAAGCTTGATGTTTCTGGAGTTTTTGTTGTGATTGGCGCGACTCCTGTTGTTGATATTGTTAAGAATCTTGGCTTGAAGATGGATAAGGGTGGATATATTATTACAGATAAAGAAGGAAAGACAAATGTTTCTGGAGTTTTTGCAGCAGGAGATGTGACTGATAATAAATTAAAACAAGTTGTAACAGCTTCTGCAGAAGGGGCAATTGCTGCGAAGTCTGCATATGAGAAATTGAAATTTATGTGCAAATGACAAAAAGATTATCTACAAGAATCCTTGATAGAATTGAAGGAGGTATAGAAACGATATCCGAGCCCCTTGCAAACTGCTGTTTTAATATTCAATATTATAATGAGTGGTATTTGCTTTCCTGGCTTCCGATGATTGTTTCTGCGACAAGGGCTTATGCTCCTGATGCAACTAAATATGTAAGGCAGAAAATTCCGAGAGCGGCAAAATCACTCACTAATAGAATTGGTCAAACTTTTACATCCTCTTTAGGCGTTCTATCCTCTTCTCTAACGGCGGATGAGTCTGAAATATTTCTGAACTTTTTCCAGGTTTTGCCAGAAACAGGGGAGCAACAGCACCAGAAACCTTCATATCTTTATTTTGTTTTATCTTCTCAAGAGCATGAATCAAGCCGGTTGGACTCCTAATGAATTTTACTGCTGATGAATCTGCTGTGTATTCTCTTTTCCTTGAAATTGCGAGTTGAACAAGCATAACTGCAATGGGGGCGAGAATTGCAAGTATTATTCCGATTATCATGAAGATTGCTTTTCCATTGTCATTGCCTCCCCTGCCCCTGCCCATAGAACTAAAAAATAAACTTCTTAAAAAAATTTGAGAGATTATTGCAACCATTCCAACAAGGACTGCGGTCAAGGTCATAAAACGGATATCATAGTTTGCGATATGTGAAAGTTCGTGGGCTATTACTCCTTCTAATTCGTGTTTGTCAAGTTTTTGTAAGGCGCCTGTTGTGACGCAAATGACTGCATGTTGCGGATTTCTTCCCGAGGCAAATGCGTTTATCTGGGGATTTTCCATTACATAGAGTTTTGGTTTTGGCAGTCCTGAAGCAAGGCAGATTCCTTCTACAAGATGGTGATACATTCTATAATGTTCCTTTGATGCAGGTTTTGCATTAACTGACGCCAAGGCGATTTTGTCTGAATTGTAAAAAGAAATTAGGACATAGGAAATTGAAAAAATAACTGCGAAAATCATTATTATTGTGAAATATTCCGGTGATGTGGCGAGGGTTATCACATAACCAAGTGCTATAATAACTATGATGACTGATAACATCAGGATAATAGAGTTTCGTTTGTTTCGTGCGATTTCTGTGTGGAATGACAGGCGCTCCATTTTTTTATTTAGAAGGAAAGATTTTTATAGGTTTTGGAGCCGCACCTGATTTTTTATTGAATCACATTGCGAGTTCGCTTGGGGATTTTTGATGATTCCGACCAGGACAATATCAGGATTACAAAGCAACTATTTCAGAATTCAACTTTTGGAACTGCTCTTGATTCTTCTGGAATTTGCAGATAATCTCTCTTCTTAAATCCATACAAAGATGCAAACCACATTCCTGGAGCGGTTGTTGTTAAGGTGTTGTATGACATGATGCCGTCATTGTAATATTGCCTTGCATATGCAACCTTGTCTTCTATTGCAGAGAGTTCCTGTTGAAGTTGAAGAAAATTTTCATTTGCTTTCAAGTTCGGGTAGTTTTCTGCTATTGCAAAGATTGATTTTAATGCTGACTGCAATTTGTTTCCTGCTTTTACTTTTTCTTGGATATTTCCTGCAGAGATTAATGCTTTTCGCGCTTTTGTTACTTCAGATATGATTGATTTTTCATGCTTCATATAACCTTTTACTGCCGCCAATAAGTTAGGGACGAGGTCTGCCCGTTTTCTTAACTGCACATCTATTTGCGCAAGAGAGTTTTCAATCTGATTTTTTAATCTTATAAATCTGTTATAATAAATGAAGAATACTGCAACTATGATTACTACAACTGCAATTAAAATCCAAAGCCATATCATTTAATTTTGAATTTAGGGATATTTATAAAGTTTCCTACTTTTCCCCCATTCTTTTTAAAATATCTTTCAGTTTTTCCTCATTAGCTTCTCTATCTGTAACCTTTACAACTGAATAAACATCTTTTTTTCCTACTTCACCCTGCTTTTTTACTTTCAGGTCTCTTATTATCTTTTTTCTAAAATCAGATGGAACGAGTAGTTTTTCTTTATCTGAATCCGCAATTTTTTTTGCAAGCAGGACAGTATTCCCAACAGAAGCATATTTTAATTTTTTGTTTTCAATTGAACAGATTAAATCTCCTGAATTTAGACCAATATTAAATTCTATTTTTGACGAGTGGTTTTTGTTGAACTCTTCTAAATTTTTGAAAATTTCCTGGGATGCTTTTGCTGCAATTACTTCATTTTTGAATGTTTTTGTGATTAAAGGGGAGAAGATTATTATCATATATTCATCTTTTAGTTCTATCATCCCTTTATGTTTTCTTGCTATTGACAGCAGTTCTGCTAATTTGTGCTTTGCTTCTTCAGTTATTGACGGCAGGTTGCTTATTTTAAGCACGATTAATGCACAATTTTGTTTTTCTCCTTTGAGGACTGCAGAAGATATTGCCTCTTTTATCTCAGAATTTGAAACATCAATCATTCCCTCATCTTCATCCAGTGTTACTACTCCTTTTGATTTTACTTTTGAGGCAATTGCAGATGAGATTTTTTTCATTTCCTTTTTTATTGCCCCGCGGGTCCTATGCCTAAACTTAAAATAAACTGCAGTTCCTATTGCCAGAAGAATCGCAATTATTAATAACCAGATAAACCAGGAATTTGTTATAAATGAAAAACCAGCCAGCCTATCCACTGAAATTTTATTTCCTGTAAGATAGAGTTTTTCTTCTATGGAATCTGTGTCATCATAAACTTTTACATTATACATTCCATCCGGCGCATTTAATGAGAATCTTCTTTCCTCTCCTGGAGAGATGTGAAGCTCCAATCTTTCAGTTTTATCGTCTATTTCCACATGAATTGTTTTATTATAAATAGTATTTCCGATATTTTTTACAGCGAGTATTGAATCCATAAATGAAAAAGAGGCCTTTTGAAGTTCTTTTAGTGTAAATTCTTTTTCATCAAAAATATCCTGCACTTGTGACATAAGGCGATATTCTCCAGGCGTTGCATTTGTTTCAAAAAATATTGAAGATGTTTCTCCAGAGTTTGATATTAATTTTGTTTCAACTCCGTCTGGGGAGATTAGAGTTATTGAGATTGATGCATTCATTTCCTTTCCTGATTGGTCGAATAAGGTTGTTAAAAATTCAAAATTCTGCCCTGGGGTTGCTTCTGTTTCAAATAAACTTGTTTCAATTAAAGATGGAATTGCTTTTATTGAAAATGAGAGGGAAGTATTTGCATAATTCATAATATTTCCTTCTTCATCCCGGTCATAGATGAATAAATCCAAGGTGTATTGCCCTGATTCAGTTGATTCTGGCATTGCAAAAGTTTCCTCCGCCTGTCCGTTTTCTATTATCTTATTTAATTTTATTGCATTTGATGTTTCTAAAAATCCATTTAATTTACGGCCATTTGCTTTTATTGCTTCAACCTTTAATGTCATTGCTTCGCCAGGGTTATATTCTAATTTATTCAAACCTGCAGTTACTGAAATCTGATTTGAAATTTGAAATGCATTTGTTGAGATTTGTTCTCCTCCGAGAGAAGCGGTTATGTAACATTCATCTTTCATTGTTCCTATATATTTTGGTGTTAGAATTATCCTGTGATTAATTGTTTGTTCCTCTCCTTCTGTAAAGTGTCCTGTTGCAGGAATTATTTTATAAACATCCAGAGAATTATTTCCGCAATTTAATGAAACTATGAAGCTTCCTGAGACAGAGACAGGATTTAAATTTAATGTAAGATAAATTGAATCTCCTAAATTATAGACGGGTTCTGGTTCTGTAATGCTGATAGATGCAGATACTGATGTTATGAGCAAGATTAACAATAAGGAAACTAAACTCTTTTTCATATTTTATTAAAAAAGTTTTACTATTTAAATATTATGAAAGCGAGATTTTATAAATATAATAAACATTGAAAATATATGACAAAGATGAAGGTGACCCCCTGGGAAGTTTCTGGAAAAATTGATTATGATAAACTTGTAAAAGAATTTGGCACTTCATTGATTTCTGAAAAAATGAAAGGGAAACTTCAAAAAACCCATCCCCTTTTGAGGCGCGGGATTTATTTTTCTCACAGGGACTTTGATAAATGGCTTGAGGCACGAGAGGAGGGATATAAAGTTTCTGTTATAACTGGACGCGGGCCTTCTGAAAAAATGCACTTAGGGCATTTGGTTCCTTTTCTTGTTGCAAAGAGCCTGCAGGATATTTTTAATTGCGATGTTTTTATCCCAATCTCAGATGATGAAAAATTTTATGTCAAGGAAAAATTAGATTATAAGGATGTTTTGAAATATTCAAAGGACAATATTTTAGATTTGATTGCCTTGGGATTTAAACCAGAGAAAACCTTTATTTTTGAGGATTTTATTTACACTGATATTTATAAGTATGCTGCTCAGGTTGCAAAGAAAATCACCTATTCAACTGCGAGAGCTACTTTTGGACTGAAGCCAGAGAACAATATTGGGTGGAGTTTTTATCCGGCTATGCAGACCGCCCATATCCTGTTTCCTCAATTTTATACTGGGAAAAAACATATTTCTGTTGTGCCTGTTGGAATTGACCAGGACCCGTTTATTAGATTGACAAGAGATATTGCCAAACATTTTGACTTAATTAAACCGGCCGCCCTGCATGCTAAATTTATACCTTCCTTATATGGAGCTGAAAAAATGTCTGCAACAGGTGAGGGAGTTATTTGGCTGTCTGATTCTCCTTCTGAAGTTAAGAAGAAAATAAATAAATATGCGTTTTCCGGCGGGCAAGCAAGTGTTGAAGAGCATCGGAAGAAAGGAGGAAATCCTGAAGTAGATGTTTCATTTCAATATTTGAAGATGTTTTTTGAACCTGATGATGAGAAACTTGAGAAGATTGAAAAGGAATATAAATCAGGAAAAATGCTCACTGCTGATTTGAAGAAAATTTTAATTGATAAAATCAATATTTTTTTGAAAGAACATCAAAAGAGAAAAAAGGACGCTGAAAAAATTATAAATAAATTTATTTTGAAAAATTAATTAATTTGAATCAATAATCTCTCTTGGAACCCAGCCAAGTTTTTCTAAATCGCTTGCAGTATCAACCCGTGTTTTAGCTCCTAATTGGTGTGCGAATTTTCCATCGCCTAAATACAATGCAACATGACTGTATTTTCTCTCTCTTCCTTTTTCATCCAATGCTTTATTATATCTACTCTTGGGATTATAGAGTCCTACAATCATTCCTGGTTCTATTTTTCCATCTAATTCTGAAAAGTTCTTTACCTGGGAAATCACCTTATCATGATATCTCCTATTCCATGCGGATGAAAAAGAATAATTTTTATTGAAGATTTCTGCTCCTGCTTTTCTTACATAAGCAGAGCAATTTCCCGGATGAAGTCCTGTAAAGATGTTATAAACAGGTGCTTTAATCTCCCCTTCTTGCGTCTTGACTGGAATTTGTTTATTATATAAATCCATTTTTCTGTCTGCTATTCCAAATGCGGAAGCAATCGCTAAGACAGGGAATAAAACTTTTGTTAATCTTTTTTTTCTTTTTTTCATATTAAATAAAAATAAAATGCTCTTTTAAATGTTACTATTGTTTGATAACTACTATTTTAATCTTTCTCACTTTCAAGTTTTTAGATATAATAGGCGATAGTAAAACCTAAAAGTTCGCATCCAAAACCCTTGAATCAGGGCTTAGGAGTATGACATGGTCTTCCTTGAATCTTATGGCTCGGTAGATTTTTTGCAATAGTTCTCTTTTAGATTTATCAAGATAAAACTCTGTGAATTTTTCCGGCTGTTCTCTTCTCAAAATCTGCCAAAAGAGAGACTTGATATTTGGGTATGGGTATTTTGTAAGAACAACTGAATTGCATTTTTCACCTGGGAAATCAATTCCTCTTGAGCATTTTGTTGTGAATAGAATATCTATTTCACCTGATTTAAATTTTTTAATTTCTGTATTATTTTTATCTCTTGATTGAATATCTAATAATTTTTCCCGTGAGATTATTTCTAATTTGTATTCTGCCTTTTCCAATTCTGTAGGAAGGTCTGTAAATGCATTTACATGGATTAGTGTCGGCGGTTTTGCATTCAAAACACAGGCATTAAGGGCTTTGAGATACTGCTCTCTCGTGATTTTATGGCTTTTGAAATTTTCGTATTTGCAATTTTTCTCAAGCCCTGTCCTGAATTTTGAGATTGTGCCTGGAGGGACTGTTTCTGCCTCTATTATCTTGAAATTGTCTAAGCCAAAGATATCCTTGAGAACCTGTTCTGAATGGATTGTTCCTGACATTAAGACGAGGATATTATTTGCTTCTACAATTTTTTTTAATCTGCCAGCCAAGTTTATCGTCACTAAATCAACAAAAAGGGTTTCTTCTTTATTTTCCTGTTTTGTCTTTGTGAAAGAGATGTAAGTTTCATTCAATAGATTTTCAAATTCTTTTAATGATTCAAGGACTGAGTTGTAGTAGTTTGATTCTTCATCTTCTGCTAAGTAGGGATTGTTTAGAATTTCTGTTACAATATCAAATAACTGCGTTTGGTTCAGCTTCTGAATTTCCTCCTTATTGTCAAAAATTATGGTGTTGATTTTGTGAATTAATCTTTTTATTGTTTCTTTTTTTTCTTTTGTATCCGGGAATAAATTTGAAAGGGCGAAGAGAAGCCGATTTAAGTTTATTCTTTTTTCATTTGCAAAGTTATCCAAGAACTCGTCACATTCGTCAATTATATCAAGTTCTGTTTTGGGTTTTCTACCAATTAAGGTCTCTATTAGATATTTTGATGAGTTGAAGATAAGAACATCTGAATTTATGTAAGATTCATATTGGTCATAATATTTGCATCCTTTTTTTCCGTGAAATAGTGCGAATTTTTTTCCGCAGACTGCAGGATAAGATTTCTTTTTCCTATTTTTTAATGGCCTGACATTAACTTCTTCTGGGAGCAGGGGGCTCCAATACGGGCAGGCAGGGGCGACGGACATTCTTCTTATCTCTGATAGTGAAGAGAAATCTGTTTTATCTGTGAATTCATTTTGCTCTATATATTTCAGCAATTTCTCCATATTTTTTTCTCTGAATTCAATTGTGCAGGGGAGTTCAGGATTATCTGCCTGACAATTTGCAAAGGGGCAATAGAAATTCTGCCTTCCTTTTATTACGGATATTTTTAGAAGAGATTTATCTTTTTTTAATATAAAATTTTTTTGTGTGTAGTCCTGCTCATATTGTTCTTGAAGTGATTTTATTGGAACTATAATTGACGTTTTCTTGAAATGTTTTGCAAGATTTAATGCAATCGCTGATTTTCCTGAACCACATACACCTTTTATAAAGATTATCCTGTTTCCAGAATTAATTGCATCTAAAACTTCTTTAACTATGTCTGCCTGGGTTTTTCCATTTGAAAATTTTAATGGTTCTAATTTATCTCCAGAAAAATCAAAAATTCCCTCACCTGGTTTTTTCTTATATAGGGACCACATCTAACTCTATCACGAATTCACTTTAAAAGTATTTATGTCATCCTCAAAATGAAATATCAAAACAATAAAAACTTAAAAAATAAACATTTATAATATACTTACATATTAAAAAAAGGTTTTATAATGAATAAAAAAAGCGGTATCACCAGTTGGCGCAACTGTTCTGATAATCATTCTTGTAATTGTAGCGGTTGCTTTAATGCGGGGGCTGAATCTGAAATTTAATTTCAGGTGGCACAGAAGATTTAGAAGCAAAATGTTTGTTAGTAGAAACAACTGTGGAGGCAACTTGCAAAAGAGATAAATGATACAAATGCAGCGGCAGGTTTAGCTAAGAATCAACAAGATAACTTTTCTCTTTTTATTTTTTTCTAATTTAGAAATCCTTTTCTCAATTTTATCCAAATCCTCAACCCATCCACTACTTTCCCAAACTCACCAATATCCTGCCTAATAAAACCAAATGAATTCCTAACTTTCTCTTCAATCTTCCTGAGCTTCCGCGCAATTTTCCTGTCAATCCCCATACAAACCCGAAGACAAAAATGAATATGAGTCTATACAAAAATTTACTGCTAATAAAAACATAATTTCAATCCAAATTGAACAAAACGAAAGATTTATAAACCACTTCAAAATAGTAACAATATGAAAACATTAATTGTTTTGATATTAGTAAGTTTGATGATATTCAACGCAGCCAGCACTTTAGCTGTAACTCCAGACGTGAATGGTGACGGAAAAGTAAACATTCTTGACCAGCTTGAACAAAGAAACCATCCTACAGATGTAAATGGTGATGGGGAAGTAAATATCATCGATTCTATAGAAATAAGAAATGATTATGGCAATCAAATACAACCAAATCTACAAAATTCTTTAGAAGGTGACGCAAATAATGATGAAGAAGTAAACGTATTGGACCTTATTGAAGTAAGAAATGGAGCAGATGCAAACGGCGACGGCGAATCAAATATTCTAGACATAATGCTTGTAAGAAATAACCTAAGGAAGGGATTTCCAACTGATGAAATCCAGCCAACAACAATAGAAAACATAGAATATGACTATAATAATGACGGACAAATTAATCAGGAAGATGTAGAGTTTTTAGGAGATATAATCCTCGGAAATAATGAAACACCAGAAGGAAAAATCGCAGACATAAACAATGACAATGAACTTGATGTTTTAGACATAATCACTCTAATAAACCTAATAAATTCTAACCAAAATAATCAACCTCTTCCTAATCCAGATATAAACAGAGACGGAAAAGTCAACATCCTTGACTTAATATTATACAGAAATGGTGAAGGAGACACAAATAATGACGGAAAAACAAACATCTTAGACCTTATCTTCTTAAGAGAACATTTTGGAGAACAATACACTTATGATGTAAACGAAGATGGAAAAGTCAATATTTTAGACCTTATTGCAGTAAGAAATGCGATTGGAACTCATCAGGAAGAATACGATGCAAACGGCGACGGCATAATTGATATAAATGACTTAAAGTTACTAGTAACAAACTTAAATGCACATGTTGATAATGGAGATGGCTCTGTTGAGTGGCCAGAGGAGGAAGAGGAGGAAGAACCGGCAGTTATAATCGATGATGACGAAGAGGAAGAGGAGGAAGAGGAGGAAGATGAAGATGTAATCTTGTTAGAAGAAGACGAATCTAATCCAATCGACGATGAAGACACAATAGTATTAAATGATAACAACGATGACGACGAACAGGGTTTCTTTGAAAAGATTTGGAACATCCTTGTAAATTTCTTCAGAGCGTTGTTCGGTTTAAATTAACCATACAAAAATTTATATACATTCTTTATTTTGATAATTTATGAAAAAATGGACAGTAATTGTAGTTTTATTTCTTCTTGTGTTTAGTCTATTCTTTGTAGCAGGAAGTGAATCTGAAGAAACTTCTAATCAAGAAGGCGGGTCTGATACAGAGATTCTTGAAATATCTCCACAAGAACCAATAGTTGAAGAGACAGAATCAGAGGAACAGGAGAGCAGTCCTGAAGAACTTGAGATAGAGAATGAGATAGAAACTGAAAATGTAGAGGAACTAATTACAGAAGATAATAAATTAGCAGGTGATACTAATGATGACAATAAGGTTAATGTTTTGGATTTGATTAATGTTAGAAATCATATTGGTGATGGGGATTGCAGTGATGAAGGAAATTGCAACGGCGTTGATACTAATGATGACAATAAGGTTAATGTTTTGGATGCCCTTGTTGTTAGGAATAATTTAGGCAATAAAACAGACGATAATGAGAATGTGGATGATACTGGCGGTGATTATTATCCTAGTACAGAAAACGATAATCCCCCCAAAGAATCTTATCAAAATCCTGATGTTAATGGAGATTCTAATGTTAATATTTTGGATACAATTAATGTTAGAAACAATCTTGGTAAAACTTCCTGTAATTATGAAAATAGATGGTGTGATGGTGCAGATACTAATCGAGATAATAAGGCGGATGTTTTGGATGCCCTTGTTGTTAGAAATAACCTCGGGAAAAAATATAATTATAATGTGGTTGCTGAGGATGGTTCCAAGATAAATATTCTTGATCTAATTTATGTAAGAAATCATCTTTCTTGTATTGGTGAATGCGGGGATGCAGATATTAATCAAGACGGGAAGGTTAGTATTATTGATTTATATTTTATTAGAGATAACCTTGGTTCTGCAATTAATAAACCAGCGATTAATAAACCAGCTGAGGAAGGTGGAGATTTAAAGCGCGAGGAAAATGAAAATTTGATTATTAATGAAGAATTGGTTCCCTTATCTAATCTTAATTTTTCTAAACCTAAAGAGAATGAAGAAAATGAAGAAGAGTTTGAATTGAAACATTTAACTAATGGAGATTCTTTTTTGACAATTTTTTCAGACGATAAGGGGGCAGTAAATATCGTTGGGGCGGGAATATTTCTTCTCGCAATTTCTGGAAGTTTTTTTTACATAAGAAGAAGGAAACGGATAAGCGAAATTTATTCATCAAGATAGAGTAATAAAAAGTTCTATATTTTCGACGACAACAATCTTTAAATAGAAAATCTGTTGAACATTCATATGAAAAGCAATGATTTGAAAGGAGGTTTTTTAACATGAAGAAAATTTTGAGTTTATTGATTACAGGTTTATTGATGCTGAGTGTTGTTGGTGCTGTTGTTGATTATGATGCTAATGGTGACGGGAAAAATGATGTTCTTGATAAAATTTTAGTCAGGAATGAAGCATATTTAGAAAATGTTTCAGGGATATTCCTGCATCCTGATGAAGGACAATTTATCCGCGGAGAAGTTGAAATAAGTTGGATTGGTGATTTTGAAGCAGGTTTTTTAAAGTATGCAGAAGGTAGCTGTGACAACAATAATAATGGAGACTTTATTATTCCAGGGCCCATTAATTCAGAAGGAAGCTATTTGTGGGATACCACTAAATTGGAAGATGGGCGTTATTGCTTGAAACTTACAGGAAATGAGAACATATATGATGATGTGTCAATCACAATAGATAACACAGAGCCAGAAGTACAACTCTTTGTGATAAATGAAGGCAATGAAAGAGATAAACCTGTTGAAATAAATCTCTCTATAATTGAAGAAAATCAAGCATCCTGTGAAATTGACTGGGGCGATGAAACTACATCTGGATGTGATGTCACAGAACATCAATATCAAGACAATGGCAAATACAAAATAAAAGTGCTTGTCAAGGATTTATCAGGGAATGAAGGAGAGGATTATGCATGGGCTTATGTTGAGAATGTTGCTCCTTGGAATGTTCGAATGAACATATCTGGAGAACTGGTTATTAATAATGAATTAACATTCTCTGGATTTGCGCAAGATGTTCCGGCAGATTCTTTATTATACTATTGGAATTTTGGAGATGGCAGAGAAGAAGAAACAACAGAAACAGAGATAACTCATACATATAAGGAAGAAGGCACATATAATGTAATCTTTGCTGCATATGATGGAGAAAATGCATCAGAACGAGTCAACCAAACAATAACAATTGCAGGCCTAAATCCAGGCGGTGAAACAAAAGGGGTTATTAATGAATTAATCAACTTATCTGTTGAAACGGGTTTAGAGAGTCCTGCTTGTTCAGTTATAGACAAACCAGAAAATCTTGCAGTTTTTCAAGATGGGACACATTGCAATATAGAATGGATCCCAGCAAGCAACCAGACAGGCGAATACAACATAATTCTAAAGGCAAGTGACGGAGAAATCTCTGAATACTATTCTATAAAAATTACTGTCTATTTATGGAAAATTCCTCTTAAAAAAGGATGGAATGTGTTTTCAATACCTTATGAACAGGAAAGCAGCGACATTAATGATGTTCTTGGTGGAATAATTGAGAGTGTTCATTATGACTCTTCTGAATACAGTATTTTTTATTATGATGCAGTTGAAGACAAATGGTATAAAGCAAGGCCATATAAAGACAGGAGCGGTTATTACGGCCATTCAAGTTCAAGGATAAAGAGCATAGTGCCTGGCTATGGATACTGGATAAATATGGATAAGGCAGATACAATTTATGGAATGAAAAAAGACATTTCACCAACAGAACTTCCAACTCCAGAAATCACGTTAAAAACATCTGCATGGAATTTAATAGGAAAATACGGCATTGGCTCTGCACCTATAAAGACTGCTTTGGAAAGTTTAGAGGACTACTATTTTAATGAAAATGTTCTTGGATTCATCAATGGTGAATGGAAGCCAGTAACTATGATGGATATGGGAGAGGGTTACTGGATAAGAATAAAAATCGTTCCATGTTATGACACAATAGACTACTTTCCTTTAGGAGAATTAATTTAACTGAATTTTATTTTATTTTTATTTTATTTATTATATTCAATCACATAAAATAATATAAATCAATAAATAATTGCAACAAGATGAAAAAGATATTAATTACACTTTTAGTAGTCATAATTGGATTGGTTTCTGCTGGAAATTGTCCTCCACGTTTACCGATGAGCATTTCCGGGCAGGTTTATTATGAGGGCCATGTTCTTGATGATGGTTATTTAATTAGTGTTGAAGTTGGTGAAGAGGATTTGGGAATTATCGGGGAAATTTCTGGCGGGCATTATTCTGTTGATATTTCGCCTTGCATAGATGAGGGAATAATTAAATTTTATATTAATGGGATTGAAGCAAATGAAACAGTAGATTTTCAAATGGCTAAGGATATTCAATTAGATTTGAGTTTAAATGAATTGCCTCCAAGTGATAATCCATGCGGCAATGGGATTATAGAATCCGGAGAAGAGTGTGATTCTGAAAATTTAGGAGGAACTACTTGCGGAGATGGATGGACTGGACAGGTTTCATGCACAGATGAATGCAAGGTGGATTATTCTGGCTGTGAGTTGATTATTGATAATGGAGATGGAAATCATAATGGAGGGGGCGGCGGTAGTGGCGGGGGCGGTAGTGGGGGGGGAGGAGGGGTTGGCAATCCCATCATTTTAAATGGGGGTGATGATACTGATGAAGTAAATGAAAATTTAAGCGAAGAATTACTTTCATTAAATCAGGGTTTTGGAGATGAGGATTCTGGAGATGAAGGAGAATTTCAGTGGTGGATTATTAG
>JAFCDU010000046.1 GCA_017609535.1 Candidatus Pacearchaeota archaeon
GAAATCTTTGTTGCATTTGAAGATTAACCCTTGATTTTTTACGCCTTAAATCCTCTTGCTGTTGCTGTAACAATTTGATTTTATTCCCCTTAGTCATAAAAAACCAAACCCTCTTATCTTTATAAATTTTATATACTTATTAGTAAGTTGTGAAAGTTTTTAAGGAAAGAAAATTTTCTTAGAAAAGAATGGTAGACGATTTTTATCGGTCTAAATTAAATGGAATTTTAGCAAGAAATAATGGGAAAATTTAGTGATAGCGAAACAATAAGCGAAGAAGATTTTAAAGGCGGAGAAAAATTATCTCAAAGAAAGTTAGTTTTATCTTTAATTAAAAAAATCAATGATGAAAATTTCAAGAGAGCAGACAACCAAGTGATTGAAACTGTAAAAGGATTAAAAATAATTGACCTTAGAGAGACAAGAATTAATGGAATTAGGGATTTAAACACCCTATTACAGCCAAAATACGACGATAAAATGAAGGAAAGGAAAAAAATCTTTGCCAAAGACCTTAAAAGACTTGAAGATAATTTTCAAAAGGCTTGTGTTGTATTAGAAGCAGAAAAAAAGGTTGATAAGAAGTTTAAGGACATGGAAGAGATAAAAAAAGAATTTTTTTATTGGTGTAAATGGTTAGAAGAAGTTGGATGGGTTGGATTACAAAAGGATTCACCAGAATACGACGCTTATCTTGAAAGGAAACATCAAATCTACCAGAAATTATTTGATTCTTTAATTTTCTTGTTACAAAGATGTGATTGGTTGAGAAGCGAGTCAGAAATAGAGTAATAAAATGGCTTATGTTTTATATCGTGACAAAGAGAAGCCAAAAGATAGTTGGATAAGATTTCTGCATTATAGAATCTTTTCTAAGAACCAAAACAATCTGATTATTTTTGTTGGAAAAACTGGGAGTGGGAAAACCTATTCAGCAATTTCTGTTTCTGAGAAATTGTCCAAGAGAAGCAAAGTCCATTTTGGAATTGAAAATATAGTTTTTTCCTTAAAGGAATTATTATCTTTAATAAACTCAAATAAACTAAGAAAAGGCTCTACTATTTTGTTTGACGAGCCACAGATTAGCATAAGCAACAGAGAATTTCAGAGCAAGGCAAATAAATTATTTAATTATCTAATAAGCACATTTAGGCATAAAAACTTTAATGTTTTGTTCTGCACACCCTATGAAAACCTCTTGGATAAATCTACAAGAAAACTTTTTCACGCCAAATTTGTTATGGAAAAAATTGATATTAAGAAAAAATTAACAATCATCAGACCTTTTCTACTTCAATATAATTCTGGCAAAGACAAGTTCTATGAAAAATATTTACGAGTTAAAAGAAAGCCAGAGGGGATGAGTGTTTATCTAATGAAACCTTTAAAACTTTGGAGTTTGCCTAAACCAGATGAGGAGTTAATTAAATTATATGAGAAGAAGAAAAAAGCCTTCACAACTGCATTAAACTTGGAGATAGAGGCAGAATTAGATGTTTATGAAAATGGAAAAAAGAAAGCCTTGTTTCAAAGAGGAGATTTAACAGACAAGCAAAAACGAGTGTTAAAACTTACTTATGAATTAAAAGACAAGAAAAAAGTTGCTGAGGTTATAGGCATTTCAACAAGAGTTGTTTACGATTGTTTAAAAGCCTGTAAAAAGAAAGGATGGACACCAAAAGACTATTATCTTGAAAATTTGAGTAGGGATGGGTATCAATGAGTATTCACTTGCTTAACCTTCCTTTATAAATTAACTTGGAGTATCCCAGATTTGAAGGGAAATGAACAAAAAGGCAATCAATCTTATCAATAAATCAAAAAATAATTAAATCAAACAGGCACTTCAATTAATTTAGAAAAAGGTTTTGATGGTTTAATATTAAATTGGAATGGTTTGATGATTCTTGACTCTATTAAATTACTATCTCTGTCAAACCAGTATGCTCTGAACTTGAAAAAAACAAATAAAGAATGAATTGGGATTAGAACAGGCTTGTTGAAATTAAAAATTAAAGATTCTGTCTTACGAGTTCTAAACATCAAGCCGAGATATTTCCTAATGCCTGTTGCTGTTTTATATTTCTCCTCCATAATAATGAATATGTCCCTTAAATTAGACAATCCCTTTCTTATAATGTCTTAATTTTCTATTGGTAGATATTCCAAAATAAATCATCCCCAAAGGAATTGTAATCATCACTGGTATCATTAAGAATAACTCTCCTAATTCTTCTCCAAAAATAAGGGTAAGAACTAATGCAATTAAAAAACCAATTCCTGCTGAAATTAAAACTGTAGGAATCATTTTTCCTAATTGTTCCATTTCAACACTTTCTCTTTCATAGTCAATTTCATCCATTCTTTTTTATTTGCCTCCTTCTAACTCTATAAAATACTTTTTTATTTCCCCCCCTTCTTCTTTTCCTCAACTCTCGTAAGGTTGAAATGGTGGAACTGAACTCCTAATTGATTCACTTCCCTCGTTATCTTCTCCAGATTTGAGTTCATCAATACCATCTGTTCTATCAGATTCCATCTGAAGTTTCCTTCTTCTCTTAAACCATCTTTTAAATCGCTTTTTTTTAACTCCTGAATCAGAAATGAATTCTGTTCTTCCATCTCCTGCAATCCTTGTGTCGCTTCCTGAATCTCCTGAATCTTGGTTTTCTTCTGGTCTGGTGACATTTATAACTTTTACCTCCTTTTCAACTTTCTTTTTCATGTGCCTTCTAATAGCCCACAAT
>JAFCDU010000047.1 GCA_017609535.1 Candidatus Pacearchaeota archaeon
GGGAACGATAAAGAAATTTTTGAAAAAATATATGAAGAAGGAGCAGTCTGGACAGAATCCGAGCCACCTAAAGAATTAAGAGAGTTGGTTGAAAGTGGAAAAATTAAACCATGTAAGGTTCTTGATATTGGGTGTGGTGAAGGATTCTATGCTATTTATTTGGCTTCAAAAGATTTTGAAGTTATAGGAATTGATATTTCAGAAAATGCGATAAAATTAGCAAAAGAAAATGCGACGAAAAATGTAAAAATCAAATTTATTCCTCTTGATATTGCTGATTTAAATGAAATAAAAGATAAATTTGATTTTGTATTGGAATGGGCAATTTTGCACCACATAATGCCCGAGCAAAGACAAAAATATATAGAGAATATTAAAAGGATTTTGAATGAAAAAGGGAAATATTTATCAATTTGTTTCAATAATCAAAATCCTGACTTCGGAGCAAAGGGCAAAAATTTAAGAATAATTCCTGAAGGTGCAAAAATGCCTGCTGGAACAAAATTATATTATTCATCTTTTGAAGAGATGAAAGAATTATTTGAGTCGCATTTTCGTATAATTGAAGCCAAATTGATTACCATGACTACAGGCAAAAAAGAACATATTGGTAATTATTTCTTTATGGAAAAGCTTTAAGGCACCAGAGGAAATTAGACATAATGCCTGTTAGTTGCCCTGAGCAAATCTTTGATTTGCGAAAATGTAATGTGGCGCGGAGAAAAATCTTTGATTTTTCGCAGAGTTGTGAGAAGGCACTTGTATTAATTTTAAAGAGGACACTTTAGGGCAGCAGATTCTATCTGTAAAACTCATTAAATAAGAGATGTGTGCGTCTTCTTTGCTTCTTTTTTAATAAAGAAGATGGAGGTGGAAAGCAAGTTTTTGATTAACATTTATTACACACACATTTGTATGCAAAGATATATCCGTGACCTTCTGAATCAAGTTTATTCAAGGAAATATATTTGTCTCTTGCTCCGCCTGTCCTTTCACATTCTTGCTTACAATAAGTTAAAGCATGAGAACCAGTTTCTTGAATATAACTCTCCAACACATAAATATCATAGAAACAATCATCAGGGTTAGCTTCGTTGTAATACGCAACCCCTTGTTGATATTGCTTTCCATTATAATCAATGGTTCCAGTTGTGTCAGTTGTATCATCAGAATTATCTTCTGTATTTTGTTGATTATTCTCTTTTGTTGTTTCATCAGCGGAACCATAAAAAGTACAAGGGATTTTCTCTTTTTGACCTGTATCTTTGTTAGTTATTTCTTGTTCTTTTGTTTCTCCAGGTTTAAATCCAAATGTTAGCTCCATTCCCATTCCAAAAGCTATGCCTAATCCAGTCAGTTCTGGATGATTATTATCAATAGAAACTTCATGTAACATCTTTGTTTGGGAAGGTGTATACTCGCATTTTATTCCTTTTGTTCCTGATTTATAATCAATAATACATTTATTATTTTCTTTTTTTATTGAAAGGATATTATCCACTTGTTCTCCTAAAAATGTTATGCTAGAGTCTTTACAATCTCCAAATGCTTCTGAGATACATAATAAATCTTTTTTTACTTCTGGATTATTGTCAAGATAAGTTTCATTCTGGGCATCAAAATCTTTTGGTATATCTCCACATTCTATAATCTTTCCTTGAAGTTGTGATCCAGTATCTTGATTTGACTCTGATTCTTGATTTTTTGAAGAAGTGCTTGAATCAGATTTAGAAAGACTTTGAAATAAAAAATAAGCCCCAACTAAAAGGATTACCAAAACAACAGCCACAATTAATATAATTAGCCACTTTGAACCACTAGAAGATTTTTCCGCTTCTTGAAAATCATCACCATTCATTTTTATATAAATAATGAAAGCATTTTAAATAGCTTTCGAAAAATCGCATTGAAGGGTAGAAAAATCAAGCACACATCTCCAATCTGGGGTGGGTGGTCGGGGGCATCAAGAGGCATTTTTAACTATCTTTTTACTTTCAATCTTAGTTTGGTGCCTTTGAACAATTTCGCTGTTATACGCCCCGAAGAAAATCTTTGATTTTCTGAGAGCCTGCAAG
The DNA here is from genome assembly GCA_017609535.1 of Candidatus Pacearchaeota archaeon. Lineage (GTDB taxonomy): Archaea > Nanobdellota > Nanobdellia > Pacearchaeales > GW2011-AR1 > JAFCDU01. The sequence continues at coordinate 2,076 of JAFCDU010000047.1, forward strand.
GCGTGGTTCGAGTGTTAGTGAGAAAGTCAAGATGGCGCTTAGGGTGGGAAAAAGAGAGATTTTCGTGCTTACTATCTTATTCTTTTTCTCAGAAACTTATCATAAAGGAGATAAAAAAATGGAACGCCCATATTAAATTCAATTAAGGAATTTTCTAAAAGAATTAAGAAAGAACCTGGACGAATTCCACTAACTAAAAGAGAAAATTCCATCATAAAATGGATGACGAAACCTACAAAGAAGAGATAAGTAATTTTTTTCCAATCATATTTAAAAATAAACAGTAGCGAGTAGCCAATTAAGACGAGAATTATTCTTAAAAATCTTAAGTCTCCCATATGACGAACTACGGTTATAGCAGAATCATTTATTGAAAAAAATTGCGATAAAAATGCAACAGAAAGCCATCCAAATAAAACAAGGGCGGTCCATCCAATCTTATTGGATTTCTTTTCGAACATTAAAAATACATAAGCATACTCAACGCCATAAGATAAAGAAAACCAAATGAAGAAAAGAAATACGCCTCCTAAAAAACTTGATGGCAAAGAAATTTCCCTAATT
>JAFCDU010000048.1 GCA_017609535.1 Candidatus Pacearchaeota archaeon
CCAACAGTGCCTCCGACTTCTATTAATGCTATATCAAAATTTTTAGACGCCTCTTGAATTCTTTTTTTGATTTCATTTGGGACATGGGGGATAAACTGGACTGTTTCTCCTAAAAAATCCCCGCGTCTTTCTTTTTCAATTAATTCTTTATAAATTTGCCCTGTTGTAATGTTATTCTTTTTTGGGATATTAATTCCAAGAAATCTTTCATAGTTTCCTAAATCCTGGTCTATTTCTCCGCCATCATCTGTTACCCAGACCTCTCCGTGTTCAGTTGGGCGGAGGGTTCCTGCATCGCAGTTTATATACGGGTCAATTTTTATTGCTGTTACAGAAAAACCATATTCCTGCATAATCTTGCCGATAGAGGCTGTTGCCACCCCCTTTCCCACACCAGAGATAACACCTCCTACAACGACTATGTATTTCGTCATGATGTCTAAATTAGAAAATTATATATAAACTTTGAGGTGATTTTTTTATTACTAAAATTAAGTATTTTAATCTTTTGTTACCAAAACCTTCTATTAAATTTTTTAGAAATATTTCCAACATTTTAAGATTTCTTGTGATGAATAATGAGCGGGATTAAGGATTATTCTTTTGATACTTGTCTTAATTAGAGAATGACAAAAACATAAGTTTTATAAAGTATTTTTCTGTTAATTTGATATGGAAACAATAGAGCAATTTAAGAAGAATGTTCAGGCAAGTTTCGGCTATGTGAAGAAGGATTTGTTAATGGTAAATGATGCAATTTCTGAATTGCATGACAAGATTCAGCATTTAAGCTTAAATCATGCAACTTTACTTGGAGAAGTTGAGAAGTTGAAAGAGAAGATTGAGGGAAAAAAGAAACCGCGTTCTAAAAAAAAGAGTTCTAAGAAGATTTCTAAAAAAAATTAGAGAACAGGAAATTTTATTATGGGGATTAGGGATAATCGCAAATATTTAAAAATCAATTTATATAGTATTTTTTGTGCCTCAATTGTCCAGTGGCTAAGACACCGCCCTGTCGCGGCGGAGACCCGGGTTCAATTCCCGGTTGGGGCGTTTTCTTATACCTTATTAAATTCAGCACTCTAATCAGATTATTTTTATTCCTTCATCAGCAACCCGCCCTGGATTTTTTATTATGGCTTTAATTTATTTTTTTTAATTAAATAAAAAAGCCAAAACAAAGTCAGTAAATGAAAAATTTGACTTGGAGATTGAGATTTAAGGCGTCCTCAATTATTAGTAGTATTCTACAATATTTCTTACAGCAGGGATTTTCGCCAGAGTTTTTTGCGTGGCTTTGATTACAGGACAGGTTAGAATGAGGTTTATTTTCTCACTTCCTCCTGCATTTGGGGATGTTTGCGATAAGAGGAGATTATAAGTATTTAAAATTTAAAAAATTAAAATAATCACCTTTTTCTGAAATGTCTTTCTATTAAGAGAAGAATTCCCAAGCCCATAACTGCACCTACGAAGATAAATGCAATCGGCAGTTTATCTGAAGATAGGAATCGCTCTTTCCCCGGCTCTCTCACCCCCCCTAATGGAGAACCATTAATTAAACTTTCATCCAAGGCTCCAATAACATCTCCGGTCAGATAAACATTTTGTTTGCTAATTGTATGCTCTCCGTCAGTAACCTTTACATTGTAATAGTCGCCTTTTCCAACTAATCTAATCTCCTTTGATTCTCCTATTCCAATATTTACAATTTGTTTTATAATCTTGTCTCCAATTAAAATTTGAATTTCCTTTGAATAGAACACATTCCCATTGTTCTTTATAATTAATTTATCGTCTAAAATTGAAAATTCCACACTTTCTTTTTCTTTAACAGAAAAAACACGATTAACTCTTTTTTCTCCAAATTCTGCAACAACATTCCAAAAGCCAGAAGGGAAATCGTCTTCAATAGTTAAAAAATTTTCAACATTAGTTTGAACTTCTTTTTCAATCTTCTTTTCTCCCAATACATCTGAAAAAGTAATTAAAACTTTTTCAGAAACAGGGATATTATTTTCTAAGAGAAGAACTCTGTAACTCATTTTGTCTCCAATTGAATATTCTGTATTAGAAATCTTAATATCAAGGGAATATTCTGCAGAGACAAATACAATACTTGAAACTAATAATATCAATGAAAATAAAAATATGCTCCTTATTTGCATGTAAAGATTATTTTTTTCTTCTATTTAAACATTTCTGTAACTATATAAAAAATTCAAAATCTTTATAAAATAAACTTGTTTTTAGGATGTATGGAAAAGAGGCACATTGCAGTTATCTCGTTGTTCTTGGTAATTGCTGTAGTTTTTATATTTTCCTTGCTTTACCTTAATCAATCGGGAATTACTGGCTTTGCAGTTTTCACTCAAGATGATGAAACAGATTTTGATGAAGGAACATATTCAAATACAGAGTTTTCCTCTGGGGCTGTTAGATTATCTGCTGGTCAGACATCTGGGACTTATACTTCTAAGGTTTTTGATGCTGGTGCAGATGCAGTTTGGAATAATCTTACATGGGGCGGGAATCTTCCAGAATCATGTTTAGGGAATCCGACCTTATGTTCTTCATTCTTTTCT
>JAFCDU010000008.1 GCA_017609535.1 Candidatus Pacearchaeota archaeon
TTCAAATCAAAACTCATATTCTGCCCCACATCAATCTCAGAATTAACAGAATCCCATGAAAACAGAGAAGTTCCGTCATTTGCATTGTATGTATCTGTATTCAATGAACCAAATGTCCCACTTCCTGTTGTCACAAAATCATAACTTCCCAAATCCACATCCGCAGTTGCACCAGAATAAGGAACTAGCTCCCCTGATTCATCCCAAGTTGAGTTATATAAATTAAAAACCCTCTCTGTCCAGTTTATACTTACGTTCTCTGCCCATGAAGCATAAGTTGCATTGTAAGTTGAACTCCAGTCATCGTTCCATAGATTATAAACCGCGCTTGTATGGTTATAAGAGAAATTTGCATAAGTTGCATTGTAAGTCGGGACATTTGTCAAACCGCTCCCATCACCAATAAAATAACCTGCAGAAATATTTTTCTGAACAATTAAACTTCCCAAAATCCTCAAAACATCAGTCATATTCTGTTGAATCTCGCTTCCAGATGCAAAGATAATTTTTTTCTCAACAGTTAAGTTCCCAATTTGATAGTTTTTTTTAGAATTAAGATTATCAGTTATATTAGTCCTAAATGTATAAGGAGAAGAAGTCAAATTTATTCTCGGCGTCATCTCCCCATCTCCTGCAACATTAACCCCTAAAAAATATTGAGAAGAAAAATCTAAATTTACATCTGTTAAAATCACATTATAAATTCCATTCCTACCAACATTAACAGAGTGAGTTTGAGAATACAAAGCATTTCCGCCAGACAATGAATCCCAAATTGTAAAATTAATTGAATAGATTCCAGCCAACGCATGTCCAGAAGAATCTGTCAACCTTCCCTGAATACTAAGTTGTTGCGGAATTGCCCCATGAACAAATACAAAGCTAAAAATAACAAATATAAAAACTAAAAAATACCTCATCCCTCTCATAATCTTACTATTTAATTCCATATTTAAATATTTATCTCTAAGCAGCATTAAACCCTCCCCCAGGATAAATATTTATCTCACATCCAGGATAAACCCAGACCTCTTGACCTGAACCAGTAAAAATCCAATTGCTGTTAATATAAACATGCCCATTCCCGCTAATATTAACATTTCCAGGTATATTAATGTCTGAAGTAAAATTGCAATTATCAGCACAATTCAAATCCCACTGCCCAGACGCAGGAGGAGTGCAGGAATCTGTTAAAATTGTAAAAGTCGAGCTTGTCGTGTTTGTGCTTACAACATCGCTAATCCAAGCATTTATTGTATTTTCTCCTTCATCAAAAGTTATGTAAATTGGTTCTGTATAAGTATAGTTAGTTCCATTCCAATTATATGTAATATTTGATGAGTACATGCTTTGGTTTGTTATATTAAGCAGTTGGGTTGCATTATTGAAAGAACTGCCATCTGCAGGGGAAACTATTTCTATACTCAAAACATAATTTTCTCCTGTAGTCCCTCCGTCTGTAATTGACCAGCCATAATCATCAATAAGTGATTGTCTTGATTCACTTGGCAGACCCAAACTATATTTTGAACTCCCGCCATGAAAACTAACACCTGATTGCAATGAAGGCAGACTGCTCCATCCAACTAACAATGAATCATAATTTTCACTTGATAAAGTTATACCATAGAACATACTCGCCATATCTGTAACACTTGAGACATTCCAGTTTCCTATGTCTTGATTGAAGAAAGAAGCATAAGAGAACATTCTATACATGCTTGTAACCTTTGAGACATCCCAGTTTCCTATGTCTTGATTGAAGGAAGAGGCCTTATAGAACATACCCTCCATATCCGTAACACTTGAGACATTCCAGTTTCCTATGTCTTGATTGAAGGAAGAGGCCTTATAGAACACATATCTCATATCTGTAACCTTTGAGACATCCCAGTTTCCTATTGGTTGATTGAAGGAAGAAGCGCTGTAGAACATATATCCCATATTTGTAACACTTGAGACATTCCAGTTTCCTATGTCTTGATTGAAGGAAGAAGCATAAAACATAGCATGCATGCTTGTAACCTTTGAGACATCCCATTCATTCATACTTGGAACAGTTGAAATCCCGCTGTCACGAAATGCCTGATACATACTTGTAGTTCCAGTTAAATTCAAAACATCTGTTGCAGAAATATTCAGATTTTTAGCTCCATAAAAATAACTTCCTGTATTTCCCAACCTCATCGAGCCCCATTGAGAAATATCCAACAGCTTAAGTTTATCCCCTCCATTATTAAACTGAAAACCAACAAATGTTCCTGATATAGTTATTGTATATACCCCTTCTGTCTGATAATCATGTGTCTTATTCACACTATCCCAAGAAGTAACTCTTGAAGTATTTCCATCACCCCAATCAACTGTGAAATCATAAGTTCCTGAACTAACCAAAGGCAAGGTTATTGAAGTAGGACCACTTGAACCAGTAGAAGTTGCAGAAGTGTTCCAAGTTGAAATAAAATCTGGTGTATCTGCACTAACATTAACACTCAACGCCTGAACATCTGATTTCAAAATAGGAGAATAAAAACTATAGCCAGCAGGCCCAGGATAAAATGTAAAATTCAGAGTCACATTTGTAGTCTGAGAAGTTATATCAAAAATAGTATCCCCGTCAAAAACCTGCTCTCCTGTCTGATGCCAGCTCCCATCATAATATCCAACACTCAAATTCAAATAACTTCCCAAATCTGCCCTATAATCCCCTGTAACCCTCACCTTATTATAGCCAGAAGAAAAATTCAAATTCTCAGAAAATCCCTGCTTCCCAGAAATCTTAAACCTCCCAGACTGATTATTGTAAATGTCAATAATTTCCTGATGACTTAAAGCACCGTCAAAAATCATAATTTCATCAACAGATGCATTCATAGGATGATACTCGCCAGCCCCAGCCAAATTCCCAATCGCCCGTCGATTGCTTTTTGCAGTATATGTAGTCCCCAGCATATCTAATTCAAAATCATTTTGCAAAACACCATCAACATATTGAAACATTCCAGAATCATTTTTCAAGCAAACAACATGATGCCATTCACTATCATTTAAAGGAACATTGCTTGAAGCATAATCTCGCTTTCCAGAGATATTTGTAAAATCACACACAATCTTCCCTTTACTTGTCCCGCCAAAAAAAGCAAGATTACTCTCGCCCAAAGATATAACCGGCTCTGGATAAGCAGACTGGGTTAAACTATCTTTATAAACCCATGCAGAATAAGTAAAATTTGTCCAATTTGAAATAGGCATTGGAATAGTCAAACCATTATTCTGGTCAACCCCGTCATTCCAATAATAATTTCCAAAAGGGCCTTCTAAAATCCCGCATCCAGTGCTGCTATCAACACTAAAAACACCATCATTATCATTTGCAGAAAAATCATATATTGTTGTTGCAGATGTATTCCCATCAAAATTCCAATAAGCCCACAAATGGTCATAAGGCGGTTGATTTGAAATTGTCAGATGAGTAAAATTATTTTCTGCTGTTACATTATCCAAATCAGTATCAACAGAAACATCTGTTATATTTATAACAGGGTCAACAACATAATCAATCTCAACATCACCCAAAAATTTCAAATCAAAAACATCTTGTGTATAATTCTCATCTTCGCTTAAATTTGTCAAATAAACCTTATACCAACCCTCATCAGAAATATTGTCAAACCTCGCAATCTCTCTTGTATCATTCTCCTCATAAACCACAACCTCTGTCAATGAATTTGCCCTTGCATAAATAGTTATATCCCGCGTCCTGTCCAATGCCTGCTCAAAAGTCACCCTCAAAAACTCGCCAGAATTCATAGTTGTCCAATTATCATCCTTCTCCTTCACAAAATCATAAACATCTTCAATAAAATTCCTGTTCTCATCCAACCTGTCTGCCTTTGAAATATAAATCACCTCATAAACCTGCTCTGACAAATGAGGAACAATCCACTCAATATAATCAACCATGCCGTCCTCATCCAAATCATAAGCAGAAAAATTAACTTCTTTCTTCACAATGGCACGTTCTGTTCTATAAGCCCTTACAACATCCGCTACAATCTCTCCAGTAATGCCTGCTTCTAAAGGAACCTCAACTTCCTCTTCACTAACCCAATACAGCTTAATTCTATCAGTTTCATTAATACTAACAACATTATCCAATTCAGTATAAGCTAAAACATCTTCATAATGAATTTCATCAGGCCCCGTTATCCTAATCCTCTTCCCGCCAGAAATCTCCTCCTCAACTGCCTGCGGTGCAGGAGTATAATACTCAATTGCAATCTCCTCCTCATTTGTTTCCTCTGCAATTTTAGAAACATTCACAATCGTCGCATTATCTACCTCCACAATCTTGTCACTCAATTCATCCTCCTGTATAACTCTCCCAGTAATAGTTAATCTTTTAATCCAATCCCAAACCCTCCTAAAAAATCCCTTAGATTTTTTAATCTCCATTGATACAGCGCCAGTAAGAACGCCGGTTTTAATTTCATTTCTGTCTGCCTCGCTGATTACCTTTTCAAAATCTTCAATCTCTTTATCAACAAGATTTGCTTCATCACCCGTCTTAACACTAACATTCATCGCCTCCTTAGGAATTGCAACAGAGAAATTTTTATCACTTAAATTAAGTTCAACCTTCTTAACCCACTTTACAGGCCTCCCAATAACTGCCTTATATTGCCGTGTCAAAATATTCCTGCTTAAATTAGTCGGAGTCGCATTCTTAATTTTAAGGTCTAAAATTTCGCCATCTGCACTAATCTCCTTGCTTATAGATGCAAGAGTCGTATTTTCATAAACAAGCTTTATTCTTAAACTTCCATTAACCGCCTTTATCCCCAAATCGTCTAAACCAATCTCCAGGATATTTTCATCGCCTAAAAAATCCTCGCCAAATCCATTCTCAATAACTGAATAATTTGTGCTGACTACAACCTTATCATCCTGAACATCCAGATTTAAAAATAACAACTCCACATCCTTGCTGTAATTTACATCAATAGAGCCAGGTTTTATTCTCGCAGTTTGATTTACTAAATTATATACAAAAGGTTTTCCTCTCGAACAGCTCCCCCTAATCTCATTTTCCCCCAAAACCACCTCTCCAGTTATAACCCCCCCTTCTGAATCCTCTTCCAATTGTTCATCAACAGATGCTTCTTCAACCATCTCTTCCGATATTCCCTCATCTAAACTCTCTTCAGTCTCATTTACAGGGGCTTGTTCTTCTGCAGTTTCATTTGTAGATTCTTCAGTCTCATTTACAGGGGCTTGTTCTTCTGCAGTTTCATTTACAGGAGTTTGTTCTTCTTCAATCTGAACTCCAGCTTCTCCTTCACTTTCTAAATCCTCCAGAATCAAAGTAAAAAAAACTTCAGGAGCAACTTCCCTCTCCCCAATAAAACCATACCCATCACCCTCCCCGGTCAAATCCTCGCCTTCAACATAAAAAGTTCCATTTGCATTTAATGAAACAAAATCAGTCAATAAAAATTCCTTACTCTCATTTAGTTGTTCTACAATAATTTTTGAAGTTCCAGGAATCAATTCCCCATCTCTTATTTTAATATCTAAAAAACCAGAAATTAAATTGTCTTCAATGGAAAATTCATCAACTTGCAAACTCAAATGCCCTGTTGCTGTCTCTCGCGGAATTAATTGTTCTACAAATCCAATCAGATTCTGACTATAAAAAGAAAAAAAAACAAAACATAAAATCAAAATAAGAAAACCCATCATAATAAAAACATTTCTCCTCGCCTTCTTATCATCGTCGGATTTTTTTTCTTTGCCAAGGTATCTCTTCTTTACCTTGCCATCCTTATCCCTATAACTCTCATAAATATAAGGTCCGTATTTTTTCTTGCCCCTTTTAATCACCCTCTTATGACTCATAGTTAAAATAATGTAGAATAACTCATTTAAATAGATTTCGAGATAAAAAAGAAACATATTTAAACAGCATTTTCTCAATCCTAATATGAAAAAAGGACGAAAAATTTCAGGCGGAAAATACAAGAAGCCAAGGAAAAAAAAATTGCATGAACTTCAGGGAAAACCAAGAGTTGTAAAACTCGGAGAGAAAAAAGTAAAACTAATCAGAGCATCTGGCGGTCACAAAAAGCTCACCTCTCTTTCCCAAGATACAATTAATCTGATTACAAAAGGAAAAGCCCAAAAAACAAAAATAAAAACTGTTTTAGAAACACCTTCAAATAGATTCCTCGCAAGACAAAATATTCTCACCAAAGGTGCAATTATAGAAACAGATTTAGGAAAAGCAAAAATCACAAACCGCCCGTCTCAGGAAGGCATTGTTCAAGGAATCTTAATAGAATAACCGAAAACCTTATAAAACCAAAAAATTTATAAAACTTACTACTAAACATAAGTAAAATTTTATGGCAGATTTAATCAAGAGGTGTCCAGAGTGTGGTTCTTCTAACTTAGTTTATGACGAATCGCGCGGAGAAGTTATTTGTGGGGACTGCGGCTTGCTTGTAGAAGAAAAAATGGTTGACACAACCCACGAACTGCGCGCTTTTGACAAAACAGAGAAAAAATCTCGTGGTGGAGCACCGATGTCAATACAAAAATTTGACAAAGGATTGACAACAAATGTCGGCGAAATTTCAGACATCTATAAACTTGCCTCAACTCAACAGACGCGGAAATACTTAAGATTAAAAAAATGGCAGGAAAGAGTATCAACCTCAATTGAACGAAATCTTCGTCTCGCAATGGCAGAACTAAGAAAAGTTGCATCTTTCCTGGACCTGCCCTCTGTTGTTCGGGAGGAAGCCGCGCGAATCTATAACTTTGTCCTGCAAAGAGGAATGGTTCGTGGAAGAAGCATGGAATCAGTCATCGCTGCCTGCATTTATGCTGCCTGCCGTTCATACAGCATCCCAAGAACATTAGATGAAATCTCCGTAGCATCAGAAGTAGAAAGAAAAGAAATTGGAAGAACATACCGCTTTATAACGCGAAAAATCGGAATCAAAGTAACCCCATCCTCCCCCAAGGATTACATATCGCGATTCGCCTCTGTCCTTCACTTAAGCCCAAAAACCCAGAATGAAGCTCTCAAAATCTTGAAAAAAGCAGAAGTCACAGAACTAACATCAGGCAGGGGCCCAGCAGGAATCGCAGCAGCCGCATTATATGTCGCAGCCCTATTAAACGACGAGAAAAAAACACAGCGGGAAGTTGCCGACGTCGCAGGAATTACAGAAGTCACAATCAGAAACAGATACAAAGAACTTTTAGAACGCCTCAACTTAGAAGAAAAAATCAAAATCAAAGAAGCTGAACAATCTAAAAAGAAATAATATCAGACAAAAAATTAACATAGCATCAAAGAACTTTTCAAAGACAAAATCAATTATGAAAAAATTAATAAACTAAAAACAATTATAAATAATGCCAAATAAAAAATGACTAAAAAAAGAACTCTCATGAAACCAGGAAAAAATAATTCTGAAGATAGAATTAACTTCATAAAATTCTGGGTGGGATATATAAAAAACCATTCAGATAAACAATGGAGCAAACAGCAAAACATAATCATAGATTCTCAATTAACGAATCTTTCTTAAAACACCATAAACCTCCCCGCCATTTACTTAATCTCCTAATCAAAATTTTAACAACCATCTATAGATTAACCGCCCATTCTCACAAAATAAATTACTTAATAAATCCCTGATTACCCGCCTGCAAACAAAATTCCCAAACAAAAATATTTATAAACTCAATTCAACCATAACAATTATGGTAAAAGCAGGTTCAATAATCTCACTCATTTCTATTATTTTAGGTTTATATGTTGTGAATGCTGAATTTGTCCTTCTAGACCTTGGTCCAATATTTAATTATGGAAAATGGATTAGTCTAACAGCAGGAATCTCTCTTCTTCTCTGGGGGCTCTGGTTCCTTCTAAAAAAGAAGAGTCAGCCAATTCCCCCATCTTACCCTGAATCAGGAATCCAATAATTCTAAAACTTTTTATATTCTCAAAAACTAACCATTCTATGCAGGGATGCCGGAGCGGTCAAACGGACGAGGTTTAGGTGAGCATCTTTGCTTTTTGCAGTAACATAAAAATATTAGCAAAAAGTGAAGTGCGAAAGAATAATAATATTCATCGCATCTAAGAACCCTCGTGGCTTAGTGCCTACCTAGGTTCAAATCCTAGTCCCTGCATTAATAAGGATAATAATCTATTTTATCTGACTTTACACTCAACTTCTGCTCTACCCCATAAGAAACTTTAGCCCAAACTTTTATAGAACCTGCCGCCTTAATAGAAGGCATTGTAACCTTCCTTACTATTCTTTTATGCTCATCAAATGTAATTGCATAAGCGCGAAACTCCTTAACATCAATCTTCCCTAATTTATTACTATACATCACAATTGTCGTCGGTAAAGAATTAGTTTCGCAATCCCCTCCAGTCCCCTTAACAACCAAATAAACTTCATCTCCTTTTCTAAAACTTGAAATAGGTTCACTCCCATCAGGACTGCTACTAAAATAAATATTCTGTTTTGGTATATAACATATATCATCTCCAATATATCTCTTCTCACCTGAAACAGTCCATCCGTCTCTCAAATTCACATCATCAGAACTCCTAATCTTCGCCCTTACATAATATTTTTCAATCTTTGGATTAGGCAAATCCCGTGTAATCTCTGCAATATATTTACCATCTTTTTCCTTAAAATAAATTATCTCATCTTCGTCTTCAAAATGACTATCCCACCAAGTCCTACCCCCTCCATTCCATAACTCAACTAAAACAGGTGCATCTTTGCATAATACATCATCACTCTCAATTCTAAGATAATATTCCTGAGGCCCCTTAATGTCCTTACTATTTTTCAATCTCCTCTCAACAAAAATATCTGCCTCCTTAACATTGCACTCAGGATAAACCCTCCTCTCCTCAAGTTTAAGCACAGCACCATTTAAAAATCTATAAGTCTGCTTATCTATAGCAACATTATCATTCAAATAAATCTTCTTCCAAAATCCGTCTTCGTCCAACCCCAATAAAATACCGATTGTTCTTCCTTTATACATACAAAACACCCCCGGCCGCTCATAAGAGAATGGAACAACAAAAACCCCCTCAACAGAAACCCCATCAACAATATACTTCCCAGATAACTTATTATAATCTGATAACTTATCACCAAATGCCCTTTCCAACAAAATCTTAACCTCCCCCCCATCATAAGGAACAACCCCTGCCTCACTCCAATGAACAATCTTATTTCCATCAATCCTTGCCTTCTCATCTAATTTTTCAATTATCTCCATTTGATTAGGAGTTACAATCCCTTCATACTCATTAGGATGATAAAAATCAAAATAAGTATCATCTCCTGCCAAAGAACCTAAATCCATTTCTATATCCTCAAGAGTAATTAATCCTGACGCCTGAATAAAAATCCCAGTAGGAATCCCTGCATATTCAATACTCCTAATACCTTCCTCTTGATTCTCTACCTTAACAAAAAATAAATCCAAATCAAGAGATAAATCACGAACACCCAATCTAAATCTAAATCTCCTATCTTCAAATACATATCGAGTTGAAAGTTCATCTAATCTCTCCTTATTTGGTTCAGTTAATCCATCATAACCTTCAGCAAAATCAAAATATCTTAATTGCCCCCTAACAACAGAACCCACCACCTTCCCCTTCTCTTGATTAGTATCAACAACTAAATACCTCTCCTCCTTTCCTGCCATACCCTTCAAAACCAAACCAGTATCCTTTCCCTTATAAAAAATCTTACCATTTTCTAAACTATAAAAATCCTTAGAAATTATCAAATCAACACTTGGCTCCCGAGTATCTATATCAAAAATAATATTTTCAAAAGAAACACTAACATCAATCTCCCCATCTCCATTCAAATCAAAAGATTTCTTATCTCCAATATCAAAAGATTCAACAGAAGGACGCTCACCATAAAAAACAGCAAGAGAAACCGTATTATCATCATAACTATCAAAGCCAACATAATATTCCTTCCCCTCTAAAGAAAGTTTTACTCTTTCCTTTTGTTTCAGAGTAACTGAATCCACAAAAAATTCATCCAAATTCAAAATCTCTCCTTCCAAGTCCTTCCATCCTTCTGACGGTTTCTTTTCCACTTCTGAAGCTTTCTCCTCTTCCTTCAAAAGAAACTTCTCACTATCCTCATCAAATCTATATTTTTCCTTAAGCTCCCCCAGAATATCCAACAACGGCTCATCATCTCCCACATCTACAACATTAAAATCAATCACCCCATCAATTATAGTTCCAACAACCTGTCCATTAGGATAATCCTCTAAATCCCCTTTCTTAATTAAATATCCATTTTCTGTTTCAACAACAAACAAACCTGTATAAGCCCCATCAGTATGATAAATCCCCCCATTTTTCAAATAATATCCTTCCATAATCTCTTCAGCCTCTTCATCCTTCTCCATCGGCTTATCAATCTCTTCAGCTTCTTCAACCCTCTCCATCGGCTTAACAATCCCTTCTTCATACAATTTTCTTACTATAATCTGATTAATCTGTGTCTCCAAACTCAATGCCTCTGCCTTCTGGACATTCAAATAACCTGCTTCTGAATTATAGATTTTCTTTAATCTGTTGCAAAGGTCATTAATCTTCTCGTCAATCCCCCCCTCCCTTCTCAAAACATCTTCAGTCAACTTAGGAGCCAATTCCCTGACCTCCTTCCTTAAATCAGCCAGCGTATTATCAACATCTTTAATCTTTTCCAACTGCCCTTCAGTAAGTTTATGAATATTATCTTCCACCACCTTCAACTCCCCCTCCAACGCAACCACCTTATCCAAATCTCCTTTAACACTCTCTGTATCAAGCCAGCACCTTATTTTTTCATCCCCGCAATAACCAACATCAACCCATCTATCCCCAATAACATCTGTTGACCCTCCAGGATTAACTGTTGCACAAACCCTGACAATCCCCCTCATCGCAATATTAGGATTAACAACACTTTCCATTCCTGCTCCAATATTAGGATTAACAGCCGCCCATAAACTCGGGCTTCCAGAAATACATTCCTTTTCTGTCGTAATATCTGTCTTCTCTGCCTGGTCCTGCACATATTTTTCAGCAAGATACTCCAATCCAAATGAAGTTGTAACCTGTTGAAAACCGCACTTTTCTTGCCCATTAATATCAACACACAGCTCCTTATAACCAGAAGGTGCTGTAAAATCAAGTGCCTCGTCCAAAGTATCCCCTCTCGCAATATAACCAACCTTGACAGACCATATCGGATTTTGAATATAATAGCCAGTTGCAGGAGGGTTCTTCAAATAAATACGATACCTTACACCCTGATCCCTCCCAGCATAAATATGATAATAAACCTTATATTGAGAAGTTGCAGGAACCGTCGCAGTTGTAAAAGGCACTTCATCAAATCTTGCATAAAATTGCGTCGGTGATTCCGGCTTTGCCAAACTATCAATCATATCAGCAGAAGTTGGAAAACTTGTCCCTATAAACATTCTGCAAAATTCACTTCCAGCTTCTTGAATATTTCTCATCTTAAATGCTCTAAATGCATTCTGTGCATAAGAATCTTTAAAATACTTGACACTATCTCCAAGCTGGTCCCATGATTTTTGAAAATTCAAATATTCTCCTCCCCCGCGGCTTTCTTTAATCCCGCCTGTATAAGCAAACTGCACAATTTTAGGAACAAGCAGACCAGCAAAAGGAGCAATCTGTCTCCAGAAAAAATCACATTCATAAATCGCAGTCGCCTCATCGCAAATTCCAACATACTGCCCACTATTCAATGCATTCTCCAAACAATCTTTTTCAGATTGCAAAATAGTTATATAGCTGTCAATTCCCGCCTGAACTCCAGATATGCAAATAGGAACTAAAATTCCTTCCTGCGCATTCGGCAGACACAAAACCAAACTCCCAACAATTCCTGACTGAATAACATCAGCAACATTAATCTTCCCGCCGAAATCACATCTTGACGCAGGACAAATTACCGGGTCGCAGACATTAAACAAAATCTTGCAGTCTCCAGGACTCATAAAATCCTGACATTCCACCAATTCCCCGTCTCCCCGAGCAGGTTCTCCTCTCTTTGCTTCAATCTTCTGGCTTGCTCCACTCTTTATATTCACGCCAGTAATAGAAATCTTCTGATTTCTTGGTTTATCATACTGGCTTGCGGCCTGTCTAACAGCACTTCTTGCAACAACAGCTAACTTCTGAATCTGGGCAGGAGTTATCTCCGGGCATCCCAAAAATGTCCCAACAGTTTGATAGGTATTAATATCAAAACTCTGGCAAATATCATCCCCCCACTTATTCTCCTCCCGCCCGTTTTTACCAACATTGCAAATCCAAAAAAATGAAACATCTCCAGATTGTTGATAGCCCTTTTCTCTTGTCCCAAATATCCCTCCTAAACTTTGAGGAACCTTTACATACCACCCATTCTGCACATCTATCGGAACAACTGCTGGCAGTTTTGCATTCGGCTCTGACTCATAAAATCTAACTTCTGGTGGCTTAGGAAACTTATAAGGATTACTGCAAGCCCCCCCATCTACAAAAACATATTTCTCAATTCCCTTAATTTCGCCCTTGTCAGTTACTTCAACAAACTCCCCACCTACAATTTTCCAAATATGATTTCCAACAACATAATTCCCGCTAACAGTTTCATCTAAATCAAATAAATAATATGAACCATCAGAATGCTGAAGCATCTCAATTTTCGTATTTTCACTGAAGCCAAATTTTTTTCTTTTTTCATCACTCAAATCTGCCCCAGACTTCCCGCTCCATGCAGCTTTCGTAACATCCTCGACATAACTTTCAATAGTCCAACTATCAGGAATCTCCATCTTTTTTCTTAAATTATCAACAACATTCTTATTCTGAATTGTCCTCCAAACAGGAAGGAGTTTATCAGTCATATCCTTTTCTGCTTTCGCAATCAAATCAGGACTCGCCCCGCTTTTTTTAAGTTTCAAATAATCATCAACCGCCTGTGCCTGCCTAAAATCAGTAATATCAGCTATATTAACAGGTTGGTTCTTTCCATCAACCATGATTGTAACACTTTCAACA
>JAFCDU010000009.1 GCA_017609535.1 Candidatus Pacearchaeota archaeon
AAAGATTTGAATCCCTGCATCACAAGTTTTTTTATGAAGGGCATATGGTTTATTGGGTTAGAAGGTTTTTAAAATTTGGTGAGGGTTGGGTTAGAAGAGGTTAGTTTTGTGATGGTTAAGCAAGATGGTTTGGGTTTGGGGGTTAGGGTTTGGGTTTTTGGGGATGGTTGAGAGAGATTTTAGCTATTTTTTATTTTACTTGGAGACTTTAGGAGAATTAGAAATTTCGTTTGACATCGGGCTTAAACAACCTGAGCATCGCGAAGGCTCGAGGTGGAGTGATTTTTCCCTCGACGAAGTCAGAGCTGGAAAAATTGTGGAACACTCGAGAGTTTTTTCTGAAAAGAAAAAATTTGGGAATTTTCCGAGATGAGGAAAATTCTGTTTAAGCCCTGTTCAACGACCCGAGCGATAGCGAGAACGCAGAGAGGTGCGAAGTGAAACGGAGCAAGTTTCTAATTCTCCGTTTATGAATTTCTAAAATCTCCCTTAGTTCAGGTGGGCTTTTAGCCATCTTATTGAATTTGAGGTGTGCGCCCTTCTTTGCTTCTTTCTTTTTAAGAAAGAAGGTGGAATAATCTTTTTTGGGGGAATTACTTTTGTTGATGTTTCTCAGGTTTTGTGCTTCTTTTTACTCTTAACCTATCTTGACTTTGATAATACATTTTAATTCTTGCGATAGTTGATTTTATTCCTTTTGATAAATTTTTATGCCAAGGTTGAACTTTTGAGTGTAATTCTAGAAGTTGTTTTAGTTTTTTAGTATCCAATTCTTCTAAATTAGCAACTAAAACTTGAAGAAAATATCTTATCTTTTTATTTTGTTGTCTGCCAATATCTAATTTAAAATTCTCTACATCTGTAAAAATTCTATGTAACGCTCTTATAACTTCTCCTGCCTTTATCCTTTGTTCTTCTGTTAAAGAAGGATAAAGTTTTCTGAATAAATCATAAAATTTCTTAATATAATCTACTTCTTGAATGCTTTTTAGTCCATTAACAGCTACGCATAATCTTTCAACACCAATTCCACCAATACTCATAGTATGTTTAAATTTCTCAAGTCCATTGATATTTTTTGCTGTCTGTTGTTTTGAAGAATAAGTCGGTAACCATAAAAAATATTCTAAGGTGGCAATGTCTAAAAATTTTGGATTCTTTTTTGTACCAAGATTATAATTAATTTCATTTCTGTAACCCCAGGGAGTGGGCATGTTAATATGTAAAGATAAGAAAGTATTTCTAGTCTTATCAGGGATTAAATTTTCTTTTGGAATTCCTGCTTCGATAAATGCCTCTTTCGTTAAAGTGTCTTCTGGCACTTTAAAATTAAAAGTATATTTTCCATTTGTAATTTTTGCAACATCTCCACCCTTACAATAAGAAGGATAAATTTTTTCTTTCTTCAAACCTAATTTTACGAGAATCTCAATAAGTTTATTCAACTGCCACTTATGAATTTTATTAAGCTCTCCGCTTTTTGAAAGGGTTATTTGCCCAGCAATATCGGACATTTCAAAAACTCCAAGATATTTCCACAAATCTTTTCCTTCTTTTATATTGTCAATTATATCTTGAGGTCTTACACAACTCTGAATTGTTGAAAAAATTTGGTCTTTCGGGAAATTTGAGTATCCTCCAAATTCTCTAAACATATCATACTCTGTAAAACTTAAATTAAAAGTTCCCGGAAAACCTTTGTGAATTAAAGGTGCTCTCTTGTATTTCTTGCATTTTGGGTATTTCTCACTATAGGCAAGAAATTCTCTTAACTTTTCATAATTTATTTTAACCATAATTAAAGATCATTTTGTATATTTATTAAGTTATTCTTTAGGCGGTGGAAAAAAGATTATTTCTTATTAAATTTCTTTTTCGAAGAAAAAGACTATCTGTTTTATCTTAGATAAAACCAGCGCGCACCTCCTATCTGGGGCGGGTGGTCGGGGGTTTTCAGAGTTCGTTTTAATTACGCCTAACATAATCATATCGGAACTTTTGTTCGCAAAAGATACTATTTTGGGATGAAAAGAGAACTTTCAAAACAACTTTTTCTGTTCTTTTTCA
The DNA here is from genome assembly GCA_017609535.1 of Candidatus Pacearchaeota archaeon. GTDB lineage: Archaea > Nanobdellota > Nanobdellia > Pacearchaeales > GW2011-AR1 > JAFCDU01. The sequence continues at coordinate 2,068 of JAFCDU010000009.1, forward strand.
GCGACTGCTTTCGTCCAAGTTTCCCAGGATTTTCTTATGATGCCTGCATCTTTTAGATGGCTAATATTTCCTTTAAGGAATTCCTGGGTTTTAGGGTCGTGGCAATAACCTGAACCACAATCTATTTTATGGAGTTTTCTTAATTTTTTCATTTCTAATTCTCTATGGTGTTTTGCGATTATTGAGGCAGCTGAGACAGATGGATGATTGATATCTGCTTTGTGTTCGCATGAAAGTTGGATGATTGAGGGGTTTTTTATGTGCTTTAATAGATAGTTGTGCCAAGCCCGGATGTTTGGGGATGGACAATCTACAATTACTTTTATTTTTTCTTCCAGGTCCTTTGAGAGGTGGTTGATTATATTTGCAGCCTTGATTGCTTCAATCCAGTTAAGGTTTGTTCCTGCAAATGTTCTTGAGTCAATTTCATTTGGGTGGGTTAACTCAACATGAAAAGGGAATTTTTTTATTAATTCTATTGCGATGGATTCCCGTTTTTCTGGCATGAGGAGTTTGGAGTCATTTACACCTAAATCTAAAAGGTAAGGGTGGTGCTTTTCGTGAATTAAGATGCCTGCGAGAATCATTGGACCTATTACTGGGCCACGTCCTGCGTCATCTATTCCGATTATAAGAGCCATAAGATTTTTAGAATAAAAAGCTTTATAAGGATTTTTAGGTTTTAAGATAGTATCCAACAAGCGTAAATATGCTTTTACACACATCGCAGCAGGGTGGAGCAGTCTGGTCAGCTCGCGAGGCCCATAAGTAAAATCCGTAGGATTTTTCATTCCTACGCTTTGCATAGGAAACCTCGAGGTCGGTGGTTCAAATCCATCCCCTGCTATTTTGGTTTTGGTGGCTGGTAAAGTTTTATAAATCTTATTCAGCTCTCTATAAGGATGGTGATGGTTTTATTAGACAGGATTTTGTATTTTCTTGGTTTGACTTTTGAGGATGGGGTTTTTTGGAGTGTTTTACCTCTGGCGATTGCAACTATTTTTATTGTTGCTTATTTTGAAAAATATAAGGATGAGTATCCTGGATGGAATACTTATTTTACAAATGCCCTTGTTTTACTTTTTGTTTCTATTAATTTATTTAGATTTATTTATACCATTGATGCTGATGGGGCTGTTAATTTTATTGACCATTCTGCTGAAAGCATTGCAACGGTTGGTTTATTGTGTTTTGGGATTTTGGTGAGCAAGTTTAATTTTTCTCATTTGCTTCCAGAAAAATTTACAAGATATATCAGCTCCCCTTTGACAATTAATGTAATTGCTTATGCTGTTATTTTGTTTGTTTATTCTTTATCTGGATTCAGCTGGATTGCGGTTGGGAGTTTGCTGATAATTGTCATTATGTTAATTGCAATTTTTAATTTGATAAAATGGCCTTTGAATATTTTCTTTAGATATGTTAAGAAAGAAAAAGAGAAAGAGGAGTTGGAAAGTATTAGAGAGCAGAAATATCAGATTGGTGAGTTGAAGAAAGAGCTGAGCTTGAGGAAGAAAAAATTAGAAAAGAGTATTTTGGGAGAGATTGAAAGGAAGAAGAGACAGGCAATTAAGGAGAAGAAGGTTTTACGAGGCGAAAAATTGAGGAAAAGGAGCAGATAGTGGATTTTGATAGAAGTTAGATTTGTTATTTGTAGAAATGGGCAATTATTTTTCTCCTTAATATTTTGAACCTGTTAAATTGGGGTGTTTGAGGTTGAGAGGTTTGGTTTTTGACAATAAGTTTTATAAGTTATGAAACCATTTTATCTTTGGGTGGGGGTGCCGGAGTGGCCAAACGGGCAGGACTTAAGAGTGCAGGAAAAATTAGGTTTTCGTTTCCTAAAATGGCGGACTATGTTCGCTTATTAAGAAATCCTGTGGGTTAGTCCCTACGAGGGTTCGAATCCTTCCCCCCACATCCAAAAATTTAAAAGAGGGGGTTTTCTTTTTACAATCATGACAGAAGGCAGTGGATTTGATTTGAGAAGATTCCAGCTTGGAGGTGAGGAGCATGATAAGATTAGAAGTATCGCTGGAAAGATTGTTTCTGGACGGGAGGGTTATAAAATTGTTGAAGAAAAGAAGAAGGTTAAGAAGATTAAGAAGTGCAAGTGCGGCTGGGTTTTGGGTGGTGGTGAGAAGTTTTGTCCTGAGTGCGGGGAGAAATGCTCTTAATGTTAAATTTATAATAAAAGATTTCTAAGTTTGCATATGAGAATCGCCATAGTTCATAAGGAAAAATGCAGGCCTGGTAATTGTGGATTAGTATGCCAGAAATATTGTCCTGTTAATAGGAAAGAATTGCAAGAGTGTGTTGTTATTGAAGGCAAGGCAAAAATTGATGAAAAGTTATGTGTTGGGTGCGGGATTTGTCAGAGGAGATGCCCTGAAGGTGCTATTGAGATTATAAATGTTCCTGAAGTTGATGAGAAGAATTTGGTTTATAGATATGGAGAGAATGAGTTTGCTTTATATGGACTGCCGGTTCTTAGGGAGGGGGTGTTGGGGTTATTAGGAAGAAATGGAATTGGAAAATCAACTGCAATTGAAATTTTGGCAGGAAAAAAAGAAGTTGATTTGACTTTAGATTTTTTAAAGAGCAGTGAATTAAAACGATATTTTGCTAATTTGAAGGAAAAACAAATTTCTTATAAACCACAGAATTTATCTTCATTGTCTATTGATTTGCCGGTTATTGATTTGTTGAGAAAGAGGGGGGAGGTTGAGGAGATTAAGAAACTTGCCGTGGAGTTGGATGTTGAGCATCTTTTGAATAATAAATTAAATAAACTTTCTGGCGGAGAGTTGCAGAGGGTTGCAGTTTTGGCTGCTTCACTTGGAAAGGCAGATATTTATTTTTTTGATGAGCCATTTGCTTTTTTAGATATTGCAGAGAGAGTGAGAGTTAGTGATTTTATTCATGAATTATCAAAAAATAAAATAATTGTGGTTGTAGAACATGATTTATTAATTTTAGATTATTTGACAGAGTACCTTAATATTTTTTACGGGCAACAGGGATGTTTTGGGGCTGTTTCTGATGTAAAGAAATCACGGGAGGGTATAAATGAATACCTTAAAGGTTTCTTGAAAAATGAGAATATAAGGATAAGAGATAAGGGGCTTAATTTTAATTTTACAAAAACAAGGGAGAATGCAGGAAAAATTATCGGCCGATGGGATGATTTTAATCTTAAATTAGGGGATTTTAGTTTAGATATAAAATCCGGGGAGATAAGAGAAAATCATGTTATTGGAATCTTAGGGAGAAATGGAATAGGAAAGACGAGTTTTGTTCGAGCATTAGCAGGAGAAATTGGGAATTTAGAGTTTGATGTTAGTTATAAACCACAGTATCTTTTTACTGATAATGAGGATTTAGTTAGGAATGTTATTGTTAGAGAAAAAATTGATAATAAACTGCGTTCAAGTTTTAATCTTGGAATTCTTGAACAGAAGAAAATTAAGGATTTGTCTGGTGGGGAGTTGCAGAGATTTTCAATTGCTCGATGTCTTGCTAAAAATTCTGATGTTTATTTGATTGATGAGCCTTCGGCATATTTGGATGTTGAGGAGAGGATTAAGATGGCGCGGATTATTAAAGAATTTATGAAAGATAATGAAAAGACATGTTTTGTTGTTGACCATGATTTGCTTTTGATGAGTTATCTTGCTGATTCTGTTATGGTTTTTTTTGGGGAGCCCGGGAAGAGGGGTGTGGCTTCTGAGATTATGAATTTTGAAAAGGGAATCTCTGAATTGTTGAAATCATTGGATATAACTTTGAGGAAAGATAAAGATTCTGGGAGGCCGAGGATAAATAAAAAAGGAAGTGTTTTAGATAGAGAACAGAAGGCGAGGGGGGAATGGGCTGTTTTATAAAAATTAGTTAATTTTAAGTGAAGGATTATTGTGTTTATTATTTTATTGTATTAATTATTATGCTGATATATTGCAGGTATTACTGCGAGAATAAGTATTATTTGCAAGTTGAATTCACATTAGATTTAATAATAAATTTTTAACTGTTGATTAAATTTATTAATGGTTTTTTCCAATGAATTATATGAAACAGGCGATAGTGAATTTGCTTTCTAAGGAATTGAAATTGAAGAAAGAGGAAGTTGAAGGCATGATTGAGGTGCCTCCGAGTTTAAGTATGGGGGATTTTGCTTTTCCATGTTTTTCTCTTGCCAGAAAGGCGAGGAAGAGCCCTCTGCTTATTGCTGAAAATCTTGCGGAGAAGTTTCGCAAAGATGGACTTGGAAAAGAGATTGATAATGTTGAAGCGAAGGCAGGTTATGTAAATTTTTTTATTGATAAGAAGATTTTGGCGCGGGAGGTTTTGAAGGGATTTAATTTTAAAAAAAAGAAGGAGAAGATAGTTATTGATTATTCTCATCCTAATGTTGCAAAACATTTTGGCATTCATAATCTGCGTTCTACTTTGATTGGACATGCTTTATATAATATTTTGAAAGCAACTGGGAGGAAGGTTTGGAGCGTGAATCATCTTGGGGATTGGGGAACCCAGTTTGGGAAGTTAATTGTTGCTTATAAAAAATGGGGAAAGAATATTCATAGTGTTGAAGATTTGAATGCGCTTTATGTTATGTTTCATAATAAAGCAGAGAAAAATGAGACATTAATTGATGAGGCAAGAGGGGAGTTTAAGAAATTGGAGGAGGGGGATAAAGAAAATCTGAAACTTTGGAAGAAATTTTATGATATTTCTTGGAAAGAGTTTGCAGTGGTTTATGATATTTTAGGAATTAGGTTTGACGAGGTTAAGGGTGAGAGCAGGTTCAGAGATATTTCTGATATTAAGAAAAAGTTAGAGAGGAGGAAGTTATTGAAGAAGAGTGAGGGGGCTGAGATTGTTGAGGTTTCTGGCGATAAACCACCTTTAATTTTTGAGAAAAGAGACGAGGCATCAACTTATGCTTCAAGAGATTTGGGCGCTATTTTTGACAGAATGAAGAAGAAGCCGGACAAGATTTTGTATGTTGTTGATGTTGCGCAGAGTTTGCATTTTGAGCAGGTTTTTGAAGTTGCTAAAAAACTTGGGGTCAAGGCAGAATTGGTTCATGTTAAGTTTGGGAGGTTAAGTTTTAAAGATAAGGCAATGTCAACAAGGAAAGGCAATATTATTTTGTTTGAAGATTTGCTGGCGAGATTGGAGAAAAAGGCGATGAAACAGATTGAAGACAAGAATCCTAATTTGAAAAATAAAAAAGATACAGCGAGAAAAGTTGCATTAGCAGGGATTATTTTTAATGACTTGAAACAAGATAGAAAACTTAATGTTGTTTTTGATTGGAATGAAGCATTGCGCGCAGAGGGGAGGACAGGGGTTTATCTGCTTTATACTTATGCAAGAGCCAACTCTATTTTGAGAAAAGTTAAAAGCAGGAAGAAAATTAAGATTTTAGATTTAAATGAACATGAAGTTAAGCTGATTAAGAAGTTATATATTTTTCCGGAAGTTGTTGAAAGAGCTGCGAGGGATTATGCTCCTAATATTTTGGCTGAATATTGTTATGAATTAGCGCAAGTATTCAATGAGTTTTATCATAACTGCCCTGTTATTGGTTCTGCTGAAGAGGGCTTTCGTTTGGGACTGGTTCGGGCTTTTAAAGAGGTTATTGGGAAGGGTCTTGATTTACTCGGCATTCAAAAAATTGAAGAGATGTAAGCACCATGGACCTAATGAAAATTTATAATAAACTCTTTGAAATGTATGGGGAAAAAGTTAATGGCGGGTGGTGGCCTGTCTTGAATGAAAGAAACAAAAAATTTGAAATTATTGTTGGTGCTATATTAACACAAAATACCTCGTGGAAAAATGTGCAGAGAGCGTTGGATAAATTAAATGACGCCAGGCTACTTGATGCTGAAAAAATTCTGAAAATTGAAGAGGAAAAACTAAAAGAATTAATTAAACCTGCCGGCTTTTACAATCAGAAAGCGAGAAGATTGAAAGTCGCCGCAGAATTTTTTCTCAACAATGAAAATCCATTACGAGAGGATTTTTTAAAATTAAAAGGGATTGGGAAAGAAACAGCAGATTCAATACTTCTTTATGCTTATGACAAGCCCGTGTTTGTGATTGACGCTTACACAAAAAGAATGTTTTCCTGTCTATTGAAAAAGCAATCTATCAATATGAATCTTGAAACTTATGATGAATGGCAGAATTTTTTTCATTGCTCTCTGGCGAAAAACGCGGATTTTTTCAAAAAATTTCATGGGCTAATTGTGGAATTTTGCAAAGATATCTGCACAAAAAAAGGAGATTGCAGCAAGTGCATATTTTAAAATGAGAGAAGGAGAAGGCGCGGGCAGGTGGGTGGTTACAACTCAGCATTGCAACTAATCGGCTGTTTTAATTGAGGCGAGCAGACCTCTACATATTGTTTTAATTTATGGAATATGGTGAGCCATAAAATTTAAAAATCTGTGATGATTGGAAATAAAATGAGGAACAATTCAAAAGAGGTTTTGCTGGAATTTGATTTGCCTGGATTTGCAAAGAAAGACATTCAGGTAAGTGCAAATAAAAACTCTATTAAAGTGAAGGCGGAGAAAAGGTCGCATGTCAAGAAGCAGAGAAAGGATTTCTTTCATGAAGAGAAGGCGTACAGCAGTTTTGCCTATGCGACAACAACGCCTGATATAAATCCGAAAAAGGTGAAGACAAAATTCAGCAAAGGCAAGCTTGAAATAATTGCTCCAAAGGCATAGGATTCTGGCATGGATGGTCTTAAAAGAGAGGATTTAAAAGAGGAAAAACTCCTTGAAATTGAGGATAGAATAGAAAATTGTAAGAAGTGTGATTTATGGAAGACGAGAAAAAATCCTGTTGCTGGAGACGGCTCTGCAAATGCGAAGATTATGTTTATAGGGGAGGCGCCAGGGTTCAATGAAGATGAGCAAGGAAAACCTTTTGTCGGCAAGGCAGGAAAGATTTTTGATGAACTTCTTGATTCTGTTAATTTAAAGAGAGAGGATGTTTATATAACGAATGTATTAAAATGCAGGCCACCGCAAAATAGGAATCCGAAGGAAAGCGAGATTGAGGCGTGCATGCCTTATCTGAACAGGCAGATTGAAGCAATCAAACCAAAGATAATTTGTTGCTTAGGAACTTTTGCCATGTCCTGCATAATGAAAAAATTTAATATAGAAAAAACTCAATCAATAAGCAAAATTCACGGAAAGGTTTTTCATTATAGGGGGCTTTTTGATTCAATAAAAATAATCCCTCTTTACCATCCTGCTGTCGCTGTCTATGACGCAGACATGCTCAATACACTAAAAAAAGATTTTGAGGTTTTGGCAAAATGATTATGCAGATATTTTTTCAAACAGTGAAAATAATTTTTATTGTTTCCTGCTTAATGATTCTTGTTGAGTTTCTTCATATTAAATACAAAAAAACAATTGAAAAATGTTTGACTAAAAATAAAAAGAATCAGATTATTGGGGCATCCTTGCTTGGGGCGGTGCCTGGCTGTTTTGACGCTTTTTTTGTGGATATGCTTTATATGAGCGGGGCAGTGGGATTTGGGGCTTTGGTTGCAGTGATGCTCTCAACAGCGGGAGATGAGGCATTTGTTATGATAGCGATGATGCCGAAAACAGCTTTTTTAATTTTTGGAATTTGTTTTATCGTCGGGATAGCAGGGGGCTTTCTCGCAGATTTTGTTGCAAAAAAGATTAAATTAAAAAGAGCGAAGCCCATTGCGGCTGATATCCACAAAGATGAAACAGCAAAGCATTTTTTTAGTCAGCATGTCCCAAACATTTTAAAGAAACACATACCAAAACTTTTCTTATGGGTGTTTTTTTCATTATTGCTGATTGAAATTTTAATGCAGAGATTTGATTTAGCTTCGATTCTTCCGCAAAATATCCTTTTTGTCATTATAATCGCTGCGTTGCTCGGAATAATCCCTGAATCCGGGCCTCACTTAATCTTTCTAACTTTATTTGCCGAGGGATTAATTCCATTTTCAGTCTTATTGACAAGTTCAATTGTGCAGGATGGACACGGCATGCTTCCGCTATTAAGCTATTCAATCAGAGATTCGGTAAATGTCAAAATATTTAATGTGGTTTTTGGTTTAATGATAGGCATAAGTTTATTTTTAATAGGGCTTTAACATGAAAATAAAATTTGAAGGAACGCGCGGCGAGATAGAGGAATACAGCAGAAAACATAGGCATCATTCCTCGCTTTTAGTTGAGGAAGGGAAATTTAAGTTGTTGATTGACCATGGTGTGAAGACGTGTTCGTTGGAGAGAATAAAGCCAGATGCGATTTTAATCACGCACGCTCATCCAGACCATTTTGCATGGACAAAGAAAAATCTTCAAACAAATATTCCAATTTATCTCACAAGGCAAACATTCAATTATGCAAGATTCAAACCGCAAAATTATAATTTTATAAAACCAAATAAAAAATTTAAACTTGGTCCATTCACAATTCTGCCTTATAAAGTAATCCACTCAATAAGATGCCCTGCACTTGGATTCAAGGTTTCACTGAATCGCAAATCACTGATTTACAATCCAGATTTAATAGATATTGTCAATAAAAATAAAATTTTGAAAAATGTCAGTTTGTATATCGGCGACGGCTCAAGCATCCGCTCAAACCTTGTCAGAAGAAAAAACAACAAACTTTTCGGGCATACGAGAATTCAAACTCAAATAAACTGGTGCAGAAAGTACAAAATATCTAATGTAATCTTCACCCACTTTGGAAAAGAAGCCCTTTCATTCGGCGATAAAAAATTAGAGAAAAAACTAAAACAAAAAAATCCTGATATAAATATAAAAGTGTCTTACGACGGAATGGTTATAAAATTTTGAGAAATGTTTGAAAATAGGGCACGCTGGATTGAAGCTTTGCGCGGCTTTAGAAAAATACAAAATTCCGTCTAAAAAATGGGACGGTTTGTCAAAATTCTTGAGAAAGGAGATTGCAGGAATTCAACGGAATCAATAGCAACAAATATTTTTTTAATTTGCCAGGCTGGAATGTGCTTTCTATAAATTGGAAAGAAGCATAAGATTAGATAAATTAAAATTAGAAATTAAATTTTTTTGAAATCTTTCCACGCAAGTTCAAACATTTGTTCTAATGCCTGTGAGAAAAAAGGTGTGTTTATCCAGACACCGATGTCATAAGATGGGTGAATTGAATCATCATTTAAGAGCATGAACATTAATTGTTCTGAATCTATTATGCAAAATCTCGCTTGAATTTGCGCGTTTCTTACTTCTGCAACTTTGGAGAAATCTTTCGCAACCTTTTTGTTGTTTGCTGTTATTGGGGCAGCGATTCTTATTTTAACTCCTCTTTTTTTTGCCTTTTCCAATGAGGGCATTATGACTTCCATTTTTCTATTAAGTCCGTCTTCTGTTGTCACTAATGTAATTGTTGATTGTGCATCTCGGATTAGCATATCAAGATGATTGTAAAGATTTTGCCTCCCTTTTAAACTTCCAGACAAATCTGAAGGTTCTACATATTTTATACCCTCCTTGAATAAAGATGATAATTCAGTAAGGACTTCATCTCCTTTTAGTTGCTCAAGACGTTTTGATTTTTCTTTTGCTTCTACCACGAGATTCTTTTTTACTCTTTCTATAACTTCCTCTGGTTTTAGAGCGACGAATTTTATTGGCTTGCCAAGCTTCATAATTATAAAACCTTTTTTTTCTAATGATTCAAGAATGTCGTATGTTCGAGAACGAGGGACGTCGGATATTGAAGAAAGCTCTCCTGCAGTAGAGGTTCCTCTTGAAAGCAGGGCAGTCCATACCTTTACTTCATAAAGATTTAGGTCGAAGATTTTTCTTAGACGACTTAGGAACTCCTCTTTAACAATCATATAATTTTCAGGGGGTATTAGTATTTAAAGGTTTCTCTTGTTTGTGTCGGTTTTTAGGAGTGAAAAGAGATTTTGCCGTCGGTAAATTATTGAACTTTAGAAAATTGGATTTCAAATTCCATGTTTTTTATTTTTCCTTTTGAAGAGTAGTTAAACTTTTGATTTGTTGGTTTTAGTGAGATGGTTTTTGCATTAACTCTTTCTTTGATAAAATCTTTTTGTGATTGAATCTTGTTTGTTATATCTCCTGTAATCTCTAAATTGATAGAATCCTCTTTTACTAATCCTGTTTTTTTTCTTTGGGATTGAATAAATCTTGAGATTTCTCGGGCGTAGCCTTCCTCCTCTAATTCAGGGGTTATTCTGTTATCTAAAATTATTGAATCTTTTGAAGATTTTTTCATTTCAATTTTTTTAACATTAAGCTGTTTTGCGATAATTTGTTGAAGCTGTTTTGGTATCTGTTTATTTGTTGATATTGTTGCTTTTGCCAACGGCCATTTTAATCCTATTTTTTCAGCGTCTCTTTCTGCGAGTCCGAGTTCTATAAATTTGAGTGCGTCTGAAAATTCTTTTTCTATATTTTTATTTTCCTTTTCGTGTTTTGGCCAATCAGAAAGATGAATTGATTCTTCTTTGACTATTGATTTTTGTTTTAATTCCTGCCAGAGCTTTTCAGTTATGAATGGGCAGATTGGAGC
>JAFCDU010000010.1 GCA_017609535.1 Candidatus Pacearchaeota archaeon
TAAAGAGCTTGCTGAATTATTTTCTGGTTTGGCTACGAATGTGATGTCTGGAGGGAGTTTAAAGAGTTATTTGGAAAAAAAGGCGGAAAATTTTTTAGTTGATTACAAACTTGAGAGGCAAAAATATTCTCGGCTGGCTGAGACTTTTATGGATATCTATATTAGTATTTTGGTTGCTGCTCCGATGGTTTTAATGATGCTTGTAGTTGTTATGAATTTGACTGAATTAGGAGAGGGATTGAGTTTTAATGTTATTGTTATTCTCTCAATTATTGCAGTCGTATTTGTTAATATTATATTTTTAATTGTATTGCAATTAAAACAACCTAAAGGATAATGAAATTTGATAAAAAATTTTTGATTGGGCTGATTGCAGGCTTGGTTTTTATAGCTGGGGATTTTATTTTTCTTTTTAGAGAGCGATTATTTTATTTTGTTCTTGTTTTGGGTGTTGTTATTATTGTCTTGCCGTTTATTATCTCTATTGTAATTGAAGGCGGAAGAAAAAAAGAGATTGATATGAGATTTTTGGAATTTGTGAGGGATTTAGTTGAAAATGTCAAAGCTGGAACTCCGATTAGCAAGGGGATTGTTAATCTGCGACATAGGGATTACGGCGCCTTGTCTCCTTATATTGATAAACTTGTCAATCAGATTTCTCTCGGAATTCCGGTGACTAAGGCGTTGTCAATTTTTGCTAATGATACAAAGAGCAGGGTGGTAATCAGAGCGGTTAGTTTAATATCAGAAGCAGAGCGTGCGGGAGGAGAAATTGCGACGATTTTAGAGTCTGTGTCAAAGTCAGTTAATCAGACAGAGGAGTTGAAGAAAGAGCAGAAAAGCGCGGTTTATAGCTTGGTTATTCAGGGTTATATTATTTTTATTGTGTTTATTGTTATTATGCTTGTTTTGCAATTTAAGATTTTACCAATGACTGCCGGGCTTGCTGGTGATAAGATAAGTGATTTATCTGTTGGAGTGAGAACAATTTCCGGCGAGCAGTTCTCAACTCCAATGTTTGTCCTTCTTTTGGTTCAAGCCTTTTTTGCAGGACTTGTTATTGGGAAGATTTCTGAAGGGGCATTTATATACGGGATTAAACATTCGTTTATTTTATTAACACTAACTTTATTAATCTCTACAGGGGCGAATGCTTTTTTGGGGTAGTCAAAGCAGGTTTATAATTTTAAAGTAAAGTTTGGAGGGTTTTTAATTAAGTTAAATATAAAAACTGAACTTGATTTTATTTTTTATGAAAAGAAGGTGGAGTAAATTAGGAGCCAGCAGACATTTGGAGATGATGCTTGCCTTTTTAATGTTTTTTGTATTTGTAACTTTTTTGCTTGTTTATATTGAGCCATTTAAGAAAAGCGAGGAAGTTATAAGTAACTCTATTTTTAAAACTATTCTTGATAGATTTAACGAGACATTTGGAAAAGAAGTTAGGAGGATTTTTATTAAAGTTTCTGAAGATATTGCTCCTGAAGAATGTGCGCAGGTTGATGTTTCTGATTATGTTTCTGATTATCGTTTGGGGGAAGTTTTTGTGAAGCCGATTGGCGGGGCGGTAGTAAATAATTATGGGATTTCTGGGTCTTATTTATTGATAAATGTTACGAAGGGGGGAGGTTTTTATGCTTATTTTTCTGAAGGTTTTAATGCTGAAGGAAATTTTAAATGTGAAGGTTCTGTTAGTGGGCATATTGGGAGTGTTAAATCTTTTGATGTTCTTTTTCTTAATAATGGTATAGGTAATTATGAGGCATTGAAAGGGGAGTGGGGGGTGCCTTCTTCTGTTGATTTTAGGATAGATAAGGGCAAAGATTTTAGTTTTGGAAAAGATGTTCCGAAAAATACGGATATTTTTGCGAGGAGTTATTATTTTGATGTATGGGATGAAAATGAAGAAAGAATTAAAACTGAGGAATTTTTAATTAGAGTATGGCGATAAAAAATAAAAGGGGCTGGCTACGGATTGTGGAAGCATCTACTGGAATCTTGATTGTTGCTGGAGTATTGATAACTCTTTATGCACAACAAATTGAGGTTAGAGATTTATCTTCTGAAATTTATAATTTGCAGATTTTTATTTTAGATGAGATTGCTGATAATTCTACTTTTAGAAATGAGATTTTAAGCGACGAGGTTGATAAGTCTGGATTAGATAGTTTTGTTGATGAGAAACTTCCTGCGAATTTTAATTTTTCTGTGAAAATTTGTAATTTATCTGATTGGAGGGAGTGCGGGTTGGGTGCTGATGGTCCTGCATCTGGAGATGTGTATGCAGAAGAGAGGATTATCAGTGCCAATCTTACTAAATATTCTCCAAAGAAAGTTAAGTTGTATATTTGGGAAAGATAATAAAAATATAAAAAGGGGTTTTTGTTTTTATTGGTATGCCATATGATGTGATTATTGGGAGAGATGAGAGTGATAAGAAGCTTTTTGGCAAGAAAGGTTTGGTGAAAATTGGGAAGAGCTTTGTTACTATGGGAAATTTAACCTCATTATCTAATCCTATTCTTTTGGATGTGGCGAGAAGCCATGTTATTTTAGTTGCTGGGAAGAGAGGTTCTGGTAAAAGTTATACTTTAGGGGTTATGGCTGAATCTTTATCTTTAACTGAAAAAGATGTTGCTGATAATCTGGCTCCATTAATTTTTGATACAATGGGAATTTTTTGGACAATGAAATATCAAAATCAGAAGGATGAGGTGCTGCTTTCTGAATGGGGTCTTGAGCCGCAGAATATTCCTATTAAGGTTTTTGTTCCATTTGGTTTTTTTCACGAATATAAAGATAAAGGGATAGAGGTTGATAAAGAATTTGCAATTAAAATTTCTGAGTTAAATGCTGGTGATTGGATTTCGCTATTTGAACTTGATTTTACTCAGCCAGAGGCGGTTTTAATTGAGAATGTCATTGGCAGTTTGCATGGGAGTTTTGGGTTTGGGATGATTAATAAGGCGGTTATGAAGAGAGAGGAATTTTCTCAAGAAGTTAAAAATGCGGTTTTGTCTTTGTTTGGAGCGGCAAATAGTTGGGGGGTTTTTAGCGAAGAAAAGGGGACGGAGATTAGTGAATTGGTTGAGGGGGGGAAAACCAGTGTTATTGATTTATCTATGTATGCTTCTTTTGGGGAATTTAATATCAGGGGTTTGGTAATTGGATTGGTTTCGCGGAAACTTTTTGATGAAAGAATGAAAGCGAGGAGAAGCGAGGAGATTCAGTCAATTCAGCATGGTTTGGATTATCTGCATTTTAATCCTACGAGAGAGATGCCTTTGGTTTGGATTTTCATTGATGAGGCACATGAATTTTTACCTAAGGAGGGGAAGACTCCTGCGAGTGATGCATTGATTCAGCTTCTTAGAGAGGGAAGACAGCCAGGGATTTCTATGGTTTTAGCAACCCAGCAGCCAGGGAAGATTCATACGGATGCGATGACACAGGCGGATATTGTTTTATCTCATAGAGTTACTGCTGAACAGGACATTAAGGCATTGAATGAAATTATGCAGACTTATGTTTATGAAGGGATTAAAGGAAAGATGAATCAGCTTCCTAAATTGAAAGGTTCTGCAATTATTCTTGATGATAATTCTGAAAGGATTTATCCAATGAGAGTAAGGCCAAGATTCACATGGCATGGCGGGGAAGCGCCTACTGCTGTTAAGGTTGAGAAGGAATTGAGAATTTAATATATATTAGACGACAATAATTATTTTAAATTGGTATTTGTTTTTTTGTTTATGAGTTTGGAGAAGGGGGATATGGAATCAGAGATTTTTTGGCGATTGAGTCGGAGTCCTTTTAGACGTTCTTCTACCAAGGCTGTTGAGAGGGATGTTCTTAATCTTATTGTAGATTACTCTGGATGCAGTATTGAAGATTTAAGTGAATACACAGAGTTTAGCGATTATCTTGACTCTGAAGATGTTGAGGAGATTGTCAATGAGTTAGGAAGGCGGTATAAGTTTAAACCTAATAGAGAGGATTGGAGAGAATTTAGTATTGTAAAAGAGTTGGTTGATTATGTTGAGGAGTATAGGAGTGATTAAATTTCTTTCTTATTGTTTTTTATGCTCCTTGTTTTGATTATATTTGATATTTGTTTTCCGCTGAAATGAGATATTGATGCGAAGCCAATTGATACAAATAAAATATCTCTTAATCTCATTAATAAAGTATATGTAATCCCGATTGTTCCGGTGCTTCCGATTATTTTGAAGAATCCGGCCTCTCCTGCTTCTAAAAATCCAAGTCCTGCTGGAACAGGAATAAATGTTACTAATCCGTGAATGTTTAGTGCCAAGATTATAACTGCAATTGGAAGGTTTACTCCAAATGTCAGAAGGATTAATTTTGATTCTATTATGATTATAATTAAATATCCTGCTTCAATGAGATTGCTGATTATAAACTGCTTTTTATTTTTTATAAAAAAATATTTCATTTTTAATTCTATTTCTTTTAAAATTTTGATGAATTTTTTCAAAGTCCCTATTTTGTGTATGTTAAAAAAGTCTAATAATGATGATATTGAATGAGCTTTTGTGACAGTTCTATAATAGAAAACTGAAAGAATTGTTAAACCAAGGGAAATAATTATGGTTAGTATTATTTTTACAGATATTGGGATGCCGGGAAAATAAATTAACAAGATTATACCGAGAATGGCAAATGCTATTGCACCTGTGAATTCTACAAACCTGTCGATGATTATTGACGCGGTTCCTGTTTTTAAGTCCATTCCTGATTCTTTTTTTAGCATATATGCTCTGACCGGCTCTCCTCCAACTCTGGCAGAGGGCGTTACATAGGAAACTGCATAACCTGCCATTGCTTGTTTGAATAAACGGAAAAAAGGGATATTCTTTTTGTACGCCTTTATTATTGAACTCCATCTTAAGACTGCTAATGAATGAGCCAATGTTGATGTTATAAGAAAAAGGGCAAAATAAATCCAGTTCATATTTTCTGTGAGAAGTTTGATTGCACCTGGGCCGGTTCGGTATATGAAGAAAATAAAGACTGCGAGCCCGATGATTATTGAGATTATAAGATTTATCAACCTCTTTTTCATTTTTATTTTAAGAGAAAGAGATTTTTAAAAGTTGAGTTATCCTTTAATAACAAGAATCGGCTTAACTCGCGCTACTGGTTTTGCTAATCCGGCTTTTTCTGATACTTTTATCACTTCGTCAATATCTTTGTAAACTTCTGGCGCTTCTTCTACTATTCCTTTGAAAGAGCCGGCTTTTATCTGAATTCCTTTTTCTTCTAATTCTTTTTTTATTTTTTCTGCATTTAATGTCTGCCTTGCTTGTGTTCTGGATTCTAATCTGCCGGCGCCGTGGGCTGTTGATGCAAATGCAGGGGAGTTTGGAATTCCGACAAGGATATAGGAGGAGGTTCCCATTGAGCCGGGGATTAGGACGGGCTGGCCAGTTTTTTTATATGCTGTTGGCAATAATGGATGATTTGGAGGCAATGCACGTGTTGCACCCTTTCTCATAATTAAAACTTTTTTAGGTTTGTTATTTATTTGGTGGGTTTCGAATTTTGCGATATTGTGGCAGACATCATAAATTACAGATGCTTTGAAGTTTGGGAAAATTCTTTTCATTGCTTCTCTGACCCAGTGGGTTATTAGCTGTCTGTTTGCGAATGCGAAGTTTGCAGAACAAGCCATTGCAGAAAGATATTTTTTTCCGAGTTCTGATTTAATTGGAGCATTTACTAATTCATGGTCTTGGGGAGGGAATCCGTATTCCTGCTCCATTAATTTTATATAATCAGAGGCAACTTGATGTCCTAAACCCCTTGAACCGCAGTGAATCATAATTGTTATCTGCCCTTTTTTTAGTCCAAATGCCTGGGCTGTTTTTTCATCAAAGATTTCTTCTACTTTTTGGACTTCGAGAAAATGATTTCCTGCTCCTAACGAACCGAGCTGGGGTTTTCCTCTTGCACGGGCTCTTTGCGAGACATCTTTTGGATTTGCATTTGAGATTTTTCCCTGGTCTTCTGTATGGAGATAATCGTCTTTTTCTCCGTATCCTTTTTCTACAGCCCATTGCGAGCCATTAATTAAAACTGCATCAAGTTCGTTATCTGTCAATTTTATTCTCCCTTTTTTTCCAACGCCAGATGGTATGTCGCGAAATAATTGATTGAGAATTTTCTTTTTATTTGATTTTAAGTCCTCAATTGCCAGGTTTGTTGCGAGGACTCTAACTCCGCAGTTTATATCATAACCGACTCCTCCTGGAGAGATTATTCCAGAATTTATATCAAAGGCGGCGACTCCTCCGATTGGGAATCCGTATCCTTGATGAGCATCCGGCATTGCGAAACTTGCTTTTATGATTCCTGGAAGCATGGCGACATTTTTTACTTGCTCTAAGGTTTTGTCTTGTTTTATGCATGAGATTAGATTTTCATCTGCAAAAATAATTCCAGGGACTTTCATTTTTCCTTGTTTTGGAATTTGATATTGGGTTTCTGATATTTTGATTGGATTCATGATTATGAGAAGATGTTTTTGTTTAAATAAGTTCGGTTGAGTGTGAAATTTTGGAGTGAAGATTATTTTGTTAAATTTATCTTTTAGAGTTATGGAAAGACAGGGACTGGAAAAGTATTAAAACAATATTTTTGTATTTAGTTTATGTATAAATTTTTGCCGCATACAGCTGATGTTAAGTTTAGGGCTCGTGGAAAAACAATTGAATTGATGTTTTCAGAGGCGGCGATGGCTTTGAAACAGGCGATTGCAGAGGGCATTAAGGTTCAGTCAAGGATTAGGAAGAACATTTCTGTTGAAGGGAAAGATAATTTATCTTTATTATATAATTTTCTTGAAGAGTTCTTATTTTTGTTAGATGCTGAAAATTTTCTTTTAGGGAATATTGAGAGTATTAAGATTAAAGACGGGAAATTAACTGCGAGAATTTCTGGCGATAGTGCATCTAATTATAAATTTACAAATGATGTGAAGGCGGTTACATATAATGATATGTTTGTGAAAAAGAATAAGGAATGGGTGTGTCAGGTTGTGCTTGATGTTTGATTTTTCTAATTGCAACAAATCAACTCTCCGCCACTGGCTCTGAAACTTCCGCATTTCTGCAGATGTTAGATTTGTGGATTTTGCTTTTTTTGTAGGAGTTTTTCTTCAACTTCTTTTCTTCCTGCTTCAAGTTCTTTTGTTTGTTCTGCGTCGTATTTCAGAAGCAGTGCTTCAAATTCTCCGATGTGGGTTTTTTCTTCTTTTGCTATATCTAATAAAATGGCTTTGATATCTGGCTTGTCTGTCATTGCAGCCATCTGTTCGTATAAAGAAACAGCATCAAGTTCTGCAATTATCCCTGCACGAAGAATCTCTTTGTCTATATCCTCTTTTGCTATGTCCAATTTTTTTGGTATGTCTGATAACATGATAATTTTAATTTGAATAGGTTTTTATATTTTTGTGTGGTTGAAATTAATTTATGGAATTATTTGACTGAATTATATTTTGAATTTTGCCAGCCAGCGGAATTTGTAGGGTGCAATTTCACCTGCTTTTTCAATTTTGATTTTATTTATTTTTATTGTCTTGTTGATTTCTTCCTTTATTTTTTCTTTTGATTTTCCGAATCCGTAATAATAAATTTCTGTTCCTTTTTTTGAAAATTTTAGGGCTGATTTAAGAAATGTTTCTTTTAAATTTGGGCGGGGCATAACTATAAAGTCAAATTTTTTTCTTAATTTATTTGGAAGTTTTTTTGAATCGCCTTGAATTACTTTGATGTAATCTTCAAGTTTGTTTAATTTTACATTTTCATCTGCATATTTTGAAGCTTTTCTGTTTATTTCATTTGAGATTATCTCTGCGGGTTTTTTCAATTTTTTCAATTTTTTCGCAATTACAATCGGGAAAGGGGCTATTCCGGCGAACAGGACAAGAATTTTGTTTTTGTTTTTTGCAACTTTTTTTGCGATTTCATCTGAAATTTTCTTTCTTTGTTCTGCCAATCGCGGGGAAAAATATGCTTCATTTATATTGATTTTGAATTTGCAGTTATTTTCAGTATGGATTGTTTCTCTTTTATTTTCACCTGCAAGGAATTTAGTTTTAAAGATTCTTAACCTTCCCTTTACTCTGTCTGATTTTTCGAGAACTGTTTTAATTTGCTTTTGTTTTTTCAGAAAGTTTTCAGCGAGTTTTTGTTTTTGTTTTTCGGGGGTTTTTTCAGGAAATTTTAAAATCGCGATATCTCCTAAGATATCAAAACTGAATTTTCTCATTTATGTATTAAGGATTAGTTATTTTTAATTTTTGCCTATTGAATAATTTTATAAACAATTTATCCTTTTATTTTTTATGCAGGAAAAAGAGGAGTTGGCTGATTATCAGATTGAAAATAAAAATAGAATTTTAATTTATGCAGGAATTTTGGTTGGTGCTTTAATTATTGGTTTTGTATTTGGTTATTTTGTTTTGCGGGGGGGCGGGGATGGGGATGGTGGTTTTGATAGGAAATTTATGGAAATTATAAAATCAGGAGATATTTCTGGATGTAATGAGATGTTGAGTGAAAAAGATTTAATTTATTGTAAAATCATGCTTAGTGCTTCAATTGGCGATGAATCTTTTTGCAATACCAATCTTGCGAATAATGTGACTTTGTCTTATTTTTCTCCTGCTTCTGCGAAAGTGATAGAATTAAATCCAAATGATTATTGTTGGATAATTATGACCCAATATAATAGGGTTAATTATTGTGAAAATGTGAAGGATTTAGAAGCAAAACAAGCGTGTTTGAAAGGATGGGATTATATTGGAAATGAATAAAATTAAAATTTTAATTGTAATTATTTTTCTTTTTGTAGTTTTTGCTCCTCTTAATTTTGCAGAAGATTTGCCAGAATGTGTTGGGGAGAATGTTTATGGAAGTAATTTTCCTGGCACCGGACCTTATGCAGGAAGGGGAAGACATGCTTGTCTTAGTATAGATGATAGGGAGGGATGTAATAGGGCGTATACTTTTAATGATGGACCAAACCCCGATTGGGAAGGGACAACGTTTACTTGGGTTCAGTGTAATTGGGATGATGTCTGGGAGGAATGTAATGGGCATGGTCCTGAATGTGAGCATTGTTCTGACAATAGATTTTGTGCTAGTGATGCAGATTGCACAGATTTTAATAATGTAGATTGTGTTGGTAAAACGAAGGTGACTACAATTTATTCTTGTAATTCTGATGGGTGCTGCGAACCTCATATAACAAGGGAGTGTAGTATGATGTGTGAGTCTGATTGTTTAACAGATGCTGATTGTCCAGATAATTCTTGTAATGAGCAGTTTAATGATTTTTGCGTTGGATTCCCAGATTTGAGACTTCGAGATTATAATGGTGATAGGATAATGAATGCAATTATTGTTGCAGATGCATGTGATAATATTTGTACAGAAGAGTGTGTGTGTAGTGATTGTGATGTTGATTGTTCAGAACCTGATCCTGTTGTGCATTGTGTTAAGGGTATATGTGGGGCAGAGTGTGATGAGAGAGATAATAATCTCCATCCTAATCGTTGTGATATTAATAATATTAATGGATTTGGATTTTGCAAATGGACTTTTTGCGGAGATGGTGCTGTACAACGTCCAAATGGTAAGGAGGGTATTTTTGAAGAATGTGATGATGGAAATAAAGTAAATGGTGATGGGTGCAGTGCTGATTGTAAAAATGAGTGTATTAATGCAGATATAGTTGTTTTGAGAACTATGTGTGGAGAGCCTTCAGGAGGGGTTAGTGATGCAACAGACACTTATGTTTCTGATCCAAATCCTTGTGAAGGCAGAAACATGCCTAATTGCAATCCAGAAGGTTATGTTGATTTTAGTCATGATACTATTGCGGATACAGAAGACACTCCAGATATAAGATTTAATCTTTCATTTAAGAAAATTAGTAATATTTTAACTGATAATGCAAAATCTGCTGATATTATGTATGTTTTGGACAGAAGCGAATCAATGAATCTTACATATGATGATGGAACCCTTTCGCAGCCAAAGATTGAATGGGCAAAAGATGCATTAAGAGCTGTTCGTAATTCGTTTCTCGGTGTAGGGGGCTTGGGCAGTCATATTTTTAAGCTCGGGCTTGTAACTTTTAATCATGATTCGCAGGTAAATGCTTTTTTAAATTATCCTGCTGAATCCAATTTTGATTTTAGTAGTTTTGATGCATGTGGTTGCACAAATATTAGTGGCGGAATAATGAAGGCAGTTTTTGATAATTTAGACGATGAAAGTTTAAGTTGTAAGAATGAGAATGTGAGTAAGGTAGTTATTCTTGCTTCTGATGGTAAGGAAAACAGAAGACCTTTTCTTGACGAAATAAGGGGAGATGTGCGGTTTGATAATATCACATTTTTCACAATAGGCATAGATGATGGTGGGATGGACCCTTCTTCTTTATTTGAATGGAGAGAGAAATTAAAAGATATTGCATATAATTGGGGGACAGGGGAGGGTGCTTATTATAATATTCAAAACATCAGCGAATTGGAGGATATTTACAAATATATTGGCAGATTTTATTATGAAGATTACCCAGCTCAAGAAATTATTGGAAGGATTAAATTTACTGATAATTTTGAATTTGTTGGGTTTGAAGGGGATTCTGCACCTACTTCAGTGACTGTTGCTGAAGACAGGAGTTTTGTTGAGTGGGATATGGTTAATCGATATGATGTTTTGTCTACATTAGCAGATGGGAATCCAGTTTCTTTTAAGGTTGTAGTGAAATTAAGAGATGGTGTTAGTGTAACTGGCCAGGTCGATGTAATTGATATTAGCGATTCATTTGTTAGAGTTTATAATAAATGCGGAGTGGAAGAAAAAAATTTTGCACAAATAATAGCGAACATTGGGGCGGAAATCCCTCCTGAACCTCAACCATCTCGGTGTTCTGTTTGTGACGATAGTCAGAGAATAATGAGGCTTAATCAGACAAAGCAAGGGGCTCTTGGTGCTGTATATAGTGGCAGTGCTACAGATTTTCCGTGTGAGATTTGTTATAACCAGATTTTTGGCGTTGATTATCCAATAGATTCAGGAGTTCATGATTGTGATGGGACTAATAATTTTGTTTTGGGTTTAGATACTGATGGATTTGGTTTTGTTGAAAGTAGTGTTAACAATGTTTGTTATGGGGACTTAGAGTGTAAGAAGATAGATTCAGGAGAGTGCGAAAGTGGTTATGGATGTATTGTGAGTTTATCTGCTAATGAAAATGCAAATTTTGCTGTGTGCGACCCTTTTAATGCTTATGATAAGAAGATTTGCTGTAGAAGAAGGAATTTTGTTAATGATGCTTACTGGACTGATGCTTTTGGAAAGAGGACAACACATGCAGGGATTGGAGATAAGGTTAAGATGGTTTTTAAAAGTCCAAGTATAACTTCTGGGGGTTCATATAAGTTTGATATTAAAGAATTTGATTCAGGTATTTTTGATGTTGATTCTCTTAATGCTGATGAATATATAAAAACAATTGATAATGTTATTAGTGAAAATGGGAAGGTTGTTGCTGAATGGACAATAACGCAAGGGGATTGGTATGAGGCAGATGAGGATAGTGAGGCGCGTTTTTATTTTGAAGTTAATGAGAAGGGAATGGATGACATTGGATACAGCAGAGACGATGATTTGATTGTAGCTGGAGAGGGCGGGCAGGTTATAGGGGATTGGACTTGTGATAATGATGAGTTATATTCGCAATGGGTGAGCGGAGAAGGGGACGAAATCTTAAAGACTGACGATGGCTCTAGCTCATGTAAGCGTGATGGTGAGACCTGCTGTCCAACTGGAGCGGGGTGGGAATGCTTAAAAGATTCTGAAGGAAAGTGGCGATGTGTTTCTGAAACTTCTTCTGATATTTGTGAGGGGATTATAACCTGTTCTGATTATAATACTGCTAATTTTGGGAGTGAGGAAGCGGCAAAGGATGCCTGCAATGAGGATATTTGTGGGAGGGGGGGATATGGTGTTTGGAGTGTTACTCGTTTTCCTTCAGAATGTTTGCCTGAAGAGAGGAAAATTGAGGTTGATAAAATTACAAAAATAAAAACTATTAATAGTTGTGTTTGGGTGGGGGGGGAGGGTGAAGAGGGTGAATGTAGGCAGAATAGAACGATTAAGTGGAGATATAAAGGCGATGATTTTTGGGCAAGTTGCTTTAATTCATTTGAGATTACAAAGGGGTGCGGGGTTGAGCCGGATCGAGACACAGTTGAGATTTCTGTTTCTGTTGAGGAGGTTGAATGGAGTGAGCCATTGCCAGATGAGTTAAATGTTAATGTTGAAGAGTGTAAAAATAAGATTTGCCCTGGAGATAAATTAGAGCTTGTCTGTCCTGGACCTGTTTTAAGACTCCCATTTTTCAATTGGGCGGGATTTGTTTGTGTTTACTTGGTTTTAATCTTATTTTATTGGAAAAAGTTTCATAAGGGATAGGGGGTTTTAACAAGATTTATAAAATATTGGTTGGTTATATAAATATGAAAAAGATTGCGGTGATATTA
>JAFCDU010000049.1 GCA_017609535.1 Candidatus Pacearchaeota archaeon
AACAAAATCCCCTTTAATGATATTAACTCTCTAATTAACATTGTAAAAGTATTTGGAGAACACCAATGGACTGAGGAAAGAAATTTCTTCCAGAAAGTCCCAGGAATACCAAAAATAACAGAGTTTTACAATCAGAACATATCTCATCCTTTGCTCAGAGTTGGCTGGGGAACCGGGATGTTAGGTACAACGATTGATCTTCTACTTGACCCACCTTTGCGTCAAAAAATAAGAAATGAAGTTATGGGTCACAATCGTCCGGGGCTTCCAGCCCCTCACTCAAAGAAAATATTAATGAGTAATAATCTGGCTGCCTTTCCTCTTGGGTGGGCAAAAATTGAAACATTGAAGGAAGAATAAATGTCACGAGCAATAATCATTCTTGTTGGAACATCTCTCTTAACTAAACATATCGAAAGAATCACTTTAGATCAAAATAGATTTGAGGAATTTGTTTCCAGATTTCTCGACGGATACAACAGGAATGTACATAGAAAAATAGAAGATATAATAAGAATAATAAATCCGGAGGAAGAAAGACAGATTATAGAATATCTTAGAGATACAGTTGGTGCATCAAATCTGATTGAAGCTTCAGCAGAAACAAATTCATTATCTCGTTTAAATCTCCGGGAAGGAGACATTCTTTATTTACTCTCTTCTAATACTCTACCAGGAAAAATTTGTGCTAATACCTTTTATGAATATTATTGTGAAGACTATAGTGTTAAAAATCCTATTATCATCCATAACCTTGATAAAGAAATTTTTAATTTTAATAAAGGTCTTCGCGAACTTTCAAACAAAATCGTTGAAATCATAATAAGTGAAAAAGGGAAAGGGAATGAAGTAATTATAAATGCCACTGGTGGATACAAGCCGGAGGGTATATATGCCACACTTTCAGGAATTCTTAATAATGTTAAAGCAGTATATATTCATGAAGGATTTGATTCTTTGGTAGAACTTCCTTCAATTCCAATTAGTTTTAATCTTTCTATTTTCCATAGAAATGCAATATGGATTAGACTTGCACAAAAGGGGAATATACAGGCTTTCCGCAAATTACCAAATAAACTAAAAGATTTGATTGATTTTAATCCAGAACAGGATTCCCCATTTAAACCACTTGGAGAAATTCTATGGAATTCTTATTGTTTTGCTATTAGTCCAGAAGGTAGAGTATATCCTAAACTAGGGCTAATTAATAAAT
Organism: Candidatus Pacearchaeota archaeon; assembly: GCA_017609535.1. Taxonomy (GTDB): domain Archaea; phylum Nanobdellota; class Nanobdellia; order Pacearchaeales; family GW2011-AR1; genus JAFCDU01. Next base: position 1,214 of record JAFCDU010000049.1, read on the forward strand.
TGAATTTAGTACATCAGAGTAAAATATCAACTTTTCTTGCAAAATGGGATTCGCTATGGCTTGGTGATCAAATTCCTCAGATGATAGACCATGAGCAAAGTCATTGTCAAGATGTTTTAAATTTTGCTGAAGAAGCTTTACTGCCAATTTTAAAGAAAGATAGTAAATTTTTAAGTGAAAAAGAAATTTATTATTTAATTGCAGCAATTTTCCTGCATGATATCGGACATTCCGAAACTATTGATAAAAATAATAAAATACTTAATCCTGAAGATATTAGAAAAAATCACAGTGAACTTACCTATCAAATGATAAAAAATAATCCAACAGATTTTGGTTTTGATAATTTCAATGAAGAAGCTAAATCAATTGCTACTATTTGTAAATATCATCAACGGAAATGGAAGATGTCAGATTTACCAAAAGTTAATAAGAATGGCATTAAAATAAGGCTTATAACTGTTCTTTTGAGAGTTTTTGATGCTTGTGATATGCAGAGGAGTAGGGCAGGAGGGGAAGATTATCGGGAAATGAAATTGCATGCAAATGAAAGAGAGAAAAAATTATACCAAAAGATGCTTGAAGAAGAGAACCCAGCAGGAACAATTAAAGAATACATTGAAAGTAAGGTTAAATTTATAGAGAAACAAAAAGAGCATTTCAACATTCATAGTGAAATCTCTTTAGTCCATATTGAACCAGAGAAGTTAGATAATAAATGGGTATGTAAAATAATTTGCCATCCAATAAAAGATGATAAGAAAATAGTACGGGACTTTAAAAATTACATCGATGGAGAGCTTGATGCTTCTTATGTTAAGGAAACCTTGAATGATAATTTGATGGACTTTGAAGTTGAAGCCGGAAAACCTTTGCCTTAAAATATAACACATGTCAGAAAATATCTCTCTTAATTGTTTTTTGTTGATTTCAGCAAGGTCTTAAGTTTACTAAAATTTAATCATTTATAGTTGTTTCTATTTTTCTATAGTTGTATATTTCTACAATATTTCTACATTTCCGTTCTTTGACAACCACATAACTCTTGCAAAATATGGAGTATAGCTATAAAGACTT
>JAFCDU010000050.1 GCA_017609535.1 Candidatus Pacearchaeota archaeon
TTTTTCGGGTTAAATTTATCAAATTTTTCCGGAGTTGGCATTGTGAAAAAAATTTGAAAAAATCTTATTAGGTAACTCAAGTTGCTAGCTAAGGACTTATAAAACAAAGACTAAAAATAAAAAATCAAGTAGTATTAACAATTTAGGGTAAGATATTAACAGCTAAAATAGATATAATTATTCCAAAACAAACCCCAATTAACAAAATGTTGTAAGTTATTAACAATTAGTGCGATACATATTGATAAATTAAAAATAATCCCCCAGATTTAGGTCACCAAACCAATAAAACCTGAAGGATTATGATAGAAAAAACTATTGCAATTTACGTATTTATTGACGATTTGCTTATAAAAATGAACCATAAAGAACCAATGAACAGACATATATCTGATGCTGAGATTATTACCACAGTACTTGTTTCTGCTATCTATTTTTCTGGTCATCATGAGAAAGCAATGAGTTTTATGAAATCCACAGGAATGATACCCCGGATGTTGAGTAAAAGTCGATTTAATCGGAGACTACACCAGATCCGGGAGCTGATAGTCGACTTGTTCTTCCAGCTATCTGCTTTAATTAAGGAATTGAATATCAGCTCAGAGTATTCCATTGATAGTTTCCCCATACATACTTGTGATAATATCCGTATTGCAAATTCAAAGCTAATCCAGGGAGAAATTTACCGAGGTAGAAAGGTATCCATGCGTAGATTCTTCTACGGGTACAACGTTCATCTTCTCTGTACCGCGGATGGGATCCCTGTAGAGTATACTTTCTTGCCAGGTCGGGCCCATGATTCAAATGCCCTGAAGCAAATGCCTTTCTTGCTTCCTCCTGGTAGTAAAGTCTATGCTGATGCCGCATATACAAATTATGTAATTGAGGATATGCTAAAGGATGCTGAAAACATTGAGTTACTGTCACAAAGGACTTCCAGATTAAAAAGACAACATGAACCTTATATCGATTACATCATAACAACAATGAGAAAAAGAATTGAAACCACATTCAGTGAAATATCCAACTTTCTTCCAAAAAAAATACATGCTGTTACCGAATATGGATTTCTCCTGAAAGTTGTGATTTTCATTTTTGGATATGCCATTTCAAAAACCATTTTATAAATAGCAACTTGAGTTATTTAAAATAATATAAATAATGAAATTGATTAAACAAATTACACTAATTGGATTTGCACTTATTCTTTTATCATCATGTGCAAAAATATTTTATAGTCCAGATGCATATACATTGGCTCATAATCAAAAAACAATTGCGATTATTCCACCAACTGTTTCAATTGCTGCAAGGAAAAAAGTTGATGCGGAAGCAATAAAAGAACAACAAAAAACTGAATCAATCAACTTTCAGAAAGAAATGTACTCTTGGATGCTAAAACGAAAAATGCAAGGGAAAATATTGCAGGAAATACAGGCACTTGAAACTACAAATGCAAAACTTAAAAAAGCAGGCTACCCTAAACCCCCACTAACTACATCAGAATTATGTGAAATATTAGATGTGGATGGAATTATGACATCAAATTATCAGTTATCAAAACCAATGTCAGACGGTGTGGCTGTTGCTCTCGTATTATTAGCTGGAGCATATGGTTCTACAAATGAAGTGCATGTATCTTTAAGTATTAATGATTGTAATAACAAAAAGCTTATTTGGAATTATGACCATAAATTTTCAGGAAGTTTAGGAAGTAGTCCTGCCAGACTTGTTGATGGGATTATGAGAAAAGCAAGTAAAAAAATGCCATATATGATACAGACAACATATTGAAATGAAAAACGCTCCATAACAAAGGCTCATAAATAATTGCCAAGACAGTAGTAAATTCAAGCATTGTAGCTCGTATGAAACGCATTGTAAATTGAAAGATTATTGCTTCGTAATCGGCAACTATTCATAACCAAACCGTTGTGGGTAATTGCGGCCAAATTTTTTAGAATACAAGATTATAGAAATTTAAAATCTGATCTTCGATCCTAATAGTAATATTTATCGAACGAAAAGATTCTCTTCTCCTACAATTTTCGCTATAATTATTTCCGGAACTTTTAATTTTTACAACGATTTTCGACACTCCCATTGTAATCGAAGGTTTCAAATCACAGATTGTTTTTCATTGCAATTCGCAGAATATTGAAAAGTCATATTTATTTATAAAGTTTATTGGAGTAAACTGATTGTGTGCATCTCACAAGTTCC
>JAFCDU010000011.1 GCA_017609535.1 Candidatus Pacearchaeota archaeon
AAGTTAGAATTGCTTGAAAAGGCAAAAGCATCTGGATATATTAGTGCAGCGGCATCTAAAAAAGGGAAAATGAGAATCCGAAGGTTAATGAGAAAATTATAAAAGAAATATTTATAAATAAGAGAATACAAGTAAAGAAAGATGAAAAAGAAAGTTAAGAAAAAGAGTGTTAAGAAAAAGAAATCTCAAAAAGTTGAAGAAAAAAAATCTATGTTAAAGGAAGCTATTAAGGATTTGGATAATGAGTTAAAGAGTTTAAGTGAGGAGAGGGGCAGACTTGAAAAACAAATTAGCGGGCTTGATATGAGTGTTGAGAATGCTCGGAAAATGGAAGCTGAACTGCAGTCTAAGATTGCCAACTTGTTGGAAAAAGAAGGCAGGTTAGCAGAGAAAAAGAAAAATGTTCAGTCTAAAATGGATTCTCTTGCTGAAAGATTAGGAAAGGTTAAAAGAATCAAAGAAGATTTGGCAAATGTCTGAAAGTTAATTAGAAATTCTGATTCTTATTTGAATGCATAAAATGACAAAAGTTTAAAAACTAATTTTATTAATATTTTTCATGGCTAGTGGAATAGAACGACCATTGGATTTACTAAATTCAGCAAAGGGCAAAGAGATTTTAGTGCAATTGAAGACTGGCAAGCAAGTTGTCGGCACTCTTCTTGCATTTGACATCCACATTAATGTGGTTTTGGATAATGCAAAAGAAGTTGAAAACGGCGAACAGACAAAGAACTATGGCTTGACTTTTTTGAGAGGAGATACAATCATCTTTATTTCTCCTTCTAATGTAAAAGAATAAGCGTTTTTGCCAGTTGATTTCGCATGGCGCAGGCAAGTTATTAGTTGGAACTTTTGAACAATTTTTTCTAATTGTTGTTAGTTCGATGATAATTATCCTGATAATAAAATGAATTTTTATGAGAAAAGCAGGCACCAGGATTTGCACCTGGGATCAGCGGGCTGCAACCGCTTGCCTTACTACTTGGCTATGCCTGCATTATTATCAAAGATAAAATTTCTTTTTAAAGATTATGAAGATTCCTCCGACAGGATTCTACTCACACTTCACTTTTGCTTTTATTATTAATTGTGCAAAAGCAAAGATGCTCTACTCGCACTTCACTTTTGCTTTTATTATTAATTGTGCAAAAGCAAAGATGCTCTACTCGCACTTCCTCGCACTTCACTTTTGCTTTTATTATTAATTGTGCAAAAGCAAAGATGCTCTACTCGCACTTCACTTTTGCTTTTATTATTAATTGTGCAAAAGCAAAGATGCTCGCCTGCGACGAGTCTTGGTTCGAATGCCTCCGACAGGATTCGAACCTGCGACTTCCAGCTTAGAAGGCTGGCACTCTATCCAGCTGAGTTACGGAGGCTTGATTAGAAAGAGTGAAAATGTTATTTAAAAGTTTGTAATTATAATTGAAAACAAATAAAAAGAGGGTTTTCTTTATTATATGATGGATAAATTGAAAATAATTTTTTTGGGGACTGGTAGTGCGATTCCGACGAAGAAAAGGAATCATTCAGCCGTGCTTTTGCAGTATAGGGGTGAGAATATTTTGATGGATTGTGGCGAGGGGACGCAAAGGCAGTTTAGAATTGCTGGCTTGAATCCGTGCAAATTGACGAGGATTTTGATTAGCCACTGGCATGCTGACCATGTTTTGGGCCTGCCTGGATTGTTGCAGACATTGATGTTGAATGGTTATAATAAGACATTGAAGATTTATGGGCCAAAGGGGACAAAGAGAATGATGGAGTTGTATATGGGTTTGTTTGTTCATAAGGGGAATAAGGTGAAAGTTGAAGTGAATGAGATTAATTCTGGCAGGTTTGTTGATGAAGAGGATTTTTTTATTGAAAGCGAGGAGATGGAGCATGATGCACCTTGTCTGGCTTATAGGTTTAATGTTAAGGAAAGGAAGAGGATTGACAAGAAGAAATTGGAGAGATTGAATTTGAAAGGAAAGGTTGTGGGGGAGTTGGTGAAGGGAAAGGTTGTTAAGATTGATGGAAAGAGGATTGATGGGAGGAAATTGATTTATACTGAAAAAGGAAGGAAAGTAGTTTTTGTTATGGATACGAGGGTTAATTCTCGTGTTGAGAAGTTTGCGAAGAATGCTGATTTGATGATTTGCGAGGCGACATATTCTTCTGACAGGGAGGATTTGGCTGAGGAGTATATGCATTTGACGACAGGGCAGGCGTGCAGGATAGCGAAGAAAGCTGGAGTTAAGAAATTGTATCTAACTCATTTTTCACAGAGGCATGGCAATAATTCTAAAGAGATTTTGAAAGAGGCAAGAAGGATTTTTAGGAGTTCTTTTGTGGCTGAAGATTTTGATGAGGTTGAGGTGTAGTGGGTAATCATTTTTGTAGTGGTTAAGCATTATTTTACCTAAAATCTTAATAGTCAGGGAAAGAATATGATTATCTGGAGTATGCTTTGTAGGCACTACGGAAGATTTATATAGTTTAATGTAGTGGGTATGGAGAGGTAAGGATGTTTATTGTAAAGAAAGAAATTAATGGCAGGAGGTATTATTATGCAAGGGAGTCAAAAAGAGAGCGGGGGAAGGTGAGGGCGGTGACTGTTGCTTATTTGGGGAAGACAAAGAGGGAGGCGGAAAAGAAATTAAGAAAGATTTTAAAAGATGCAAATAAGCATATTTCTATGCATAATAAAGAGAAGACAAAATTGATTAAGAGGGACGTTACAATTGATGAGCTGGCGAATTTCTGCAAGAGGAAAGGGTTTGTTTTTCGTTCAAGTGATATTTATGGGGGGTTTGCGGGGTTCTGGGATTTTGGGCCTCTTGGGGTTGAATTATTTAATAATATAAAAAATGAGTGGTGGAAATATTTTGTTTTGGGAAGGGAGGATATTGTTGGGATTGATGCTTCTGTAATTTCTCATCCTTTAACTTGGAAAGCTTCTGGGCATTTGGAAAGTTTTTCTGATGTTGCAGTTATCTGCAAGAAATGCAGGAAAAGTGCGAAGTTGGACAAGTCAGAGGTTGGGAAGGTAAGGTGCGGGTGCGGAGGTGATTATGAAGTTCAGGGGGAGTTTAATTTGATGTTTAAGACAAAAGTTGGTGCGATAGATGCTGAGGATGCTTATCTTCGCGGGGAAACTGCGCAGGGAATGTTTATGGATTTTAAATTAGTTCAGGAAACTGCGAGGATGCAATTGCCTTTTGGGATTGCACAGATTGGGAGATGTTTTAGAAATGAAATTGCTCCGAGAGATTTTTTATTTAGAAGCAGAGAATTTCATATTGGAGAGTTTGAGTTTTTTATTCATCCTGATGAAAAGAAGTGCTCTTTGCTTGATAAAAAGCATTTGAATATCAAGGTTAGGTTGTTGGATGCTGAGACGCAGATGAAAGGGAAGGAGGAGTTGAGAGAGGCAAGTATTGGGGAGATGATTAGGGAGGGGCGGTTGGGGGGGTGGCATGGATATTGGTTGGCAGAACAGATTATGTGGTTTAAAGATTTAGGATTAACTACAATTAAAATTAGGGAGCATACAAAGGATGAATTAAGTCATTATAGTTCTGCTACATTTGATATTGATTTTGAATATCCATTTGGAAGCAAAGAGATTGCCGGTATTGCTGATAGAGGGCAGTATGATTTGAAACAGCATGATAAGGAATCGGGGAAGGATATGAGTGTGTTTGATGAGAAGACAAGGAAGCGGGTTGTGCCGAGAGTTATTGAGCCGACTTTTGGTATGGAGAGGGTTTTTTTAGCTGTTCTTTCTAATGGCTATTATTATGATGAGGTGCGAGAGAATGTTGTTTTAAAAATTCCTGCAAAACTTGCGCCAGTTAAGGCGGCGATTTTTCCGCTTGTGAAAAATGATAAGAAGCTTGTGAAAATTGCACGAGAAATTTATGAGGAGCTGAAAAAAGATTTTTATGTTGTTTATGATGAATCTGGTTCAGTTGGAAGGAGATACAGCAGGAACGATGAGATTGGGACGCCGATGTGCATTACAATTGATTCTGATAGTTTGAAAGACCATTCAGTTACAATCAGGGATAGAGATACGACTGAGCAGGTGAGGGTTAAGATTGAGGACTTGGGAGCAGTTATTAAGGGGGTTTTAGATGGGGAGGATTTGTTGAAGTTGGCTAAGAGGGTTGAAACAAGGAAAAAATGGAAAGTATAGAAAAACAAGCCGAGGATTATAAGTGGATTGATAATTTTTATCCTTTTGATTATAATCATGAAACTCAATCATTAGAATTAATGTCTAAAGAAAGGATAGAGAGGGAAGTTAGAGGGAGATATTGTGGTTGGGATCTTAAATTAGTTAAAAAATTTAAAGGGGGAAATAAAGAAAAAATTTTCTGTAATTATTATATAGAAGTTTGGATAAGAAGTAAGTTTTAAATAATAAATTTGCGTGTTAAAATGAAAGAGGTAGATTTTAAATGGGAAAAATAATAGGGTTTGTTTCTGTTAAGGGAGGTGTTGGGAAGACGACTGTGGCATTAGAAGTTGCGAGCAGTTTGGCGAATGATTTTGACAAGAGGGTTTTGTTAGTTGATGCAAATTTTTCTTCACCTAATATTCATCTTTATCTGGATTTTACTAAGCCGGAATTTACCTTGCATGATGCTTTATTGGGCATTGGCCTGCATAATGCTATAAGAGAGCAGTATGGATTTGATTTTGTCCCGGCTTCTTTAACTTACAGCCATGATATTGATTTTTTTAGGTTGAAGAAGGTTTTGTCAAAATTCAAACGAAGATACGATTTTATTATTCTGGATTCTGCTCCTAATTATCAGGAACTTATTCCTGTTGTTGCTGCGTGCGATAGTATTTTTGTTGTGACTACGCCTGATGATGTTACTTTGACTACTTCTATGAAGGCGGCGCGTTTATCGAGGAGGAAGGGGACTCCGATTGACGGGATGGTTGTGAATAAAATTCGGAATCCGAGGTATGAGCTGAATTTGAAGGATATTGAAAAATTTTCAGAGATTCCTGTTGTTGCAATGATACCTGACCATAAGAAGGTTACAGAAAGTGTTTATTATAAAACTCCTATTTCTATTTTCAACAAGGGGAATAGGGTTTCTAAAGAGATAAGGAAATTTGCAGGAGCATTATCAGGAATTCCGGAGAAGATAGGTTTTTTAGGATGGTTAAAAGGAATTGGACAGGAGAGAGTTAATAGGGAATTGATGAGAAAAAATTTTTATTCTCCTCAATTATAAAATTTTTAACAGGTTTAGTTTGCAGTTTTATTGGAAATAATCATGATATTTCGGGGTTTGAGATTGAGCAAAATAATTTTAATAACAACTGCCATAAAGCTTAAAAGTTTTGAATTTATTGATTTTTTATGAAGCGTGTTATAAAATGCGGGAGAGTGGAGCGTGGGAAACCAAGAAAGGAGTATGGAGGGGATAATGATTTGATTGAGGTTAGAGAGCCAAGCTGGAGGATGAGTTATATTGATGGAGATGTTGATATAGGGAGGTTTTATATTTTTAGGAGAAAAGATGAACGAAGGTGAATGTGTTTTTTGCAAGATTGCAAGCGGGGAGATAGAGAGTGAGAAGATTTTTGAGAGTGATAATTTTTTTGCTATTAAGGATATAAATCCTAAAACAGAAGGGCATTCGCTGGTAATTCCTAAAAAACATTATGAAACTTTGCTTGATGTTCCTGCTTCTTTGCTTGGGGAATTTTTAGAAAGTGCAAGGGAAGTTGCATTTAAGTTGATTGAGGAGACAAAGGCAGAAGGATTTAATTTGATTATGAATAATAAGAGAGTGGCAGGGCAGTTGGTGCCTCATGTGCATTTGCATGTTTTGCCGAGAAAAAAGGGAGATGGTTTTTCTGTTAATGTTTGAGGGCTTTTCTGTATAAGTTGGGTAATGCTAAACTATGTGAGAGTTTAGTTAATTAATTTTAAATTAGATAGTTGCGAAGCAACTATTGTTGTTCAGATGGGGGTTTTGAACTTTCTTAACTGATTCTGCAAATTGCTCAAACTCGCAATTCACCCTCATTTATTTTTCTCGCCCATTACTATTCGGGCAAATTGCTCGAAAGACCTGTCATAGGTTTTTTCAACATCATCAGGGAAGCAACAGGCGGGAAGTTCTCTTCTTGCTAGATGGTATTTTATACATTCGCAACAAATTCCCTTTTTGTCGCAGGGATATGAGCAATTGCAGTTTTTTAGATTTTGGGATTTTTTGCATTCTGTCATTTTAATTTGGAATGGCTTTGGGGAGTGCTGACCAATTCGTTTTTCACTCTTCCTTCTTTTTTTCTGATAGTGTCAGAGTAAAAAACTCACCCGACCTCTACGGTCGCTCGGTCAGGAATGGCTTTGGGGAGTGCTGACCTCCCGACCTCCGCCTCATGAGAGCGGCGCTCTACCGCTGAGCTACAAAGCCGAGATTAGAAATTATTGGGGATTTAAAAAAGTTTATAATGTAATTTTTGTTTATTGTGATATGGTGATTGAAAATGTTTCTGAGATTGAGGTGCTTATTTTAGAAAATCTCCCGCAGGTAATAAGGGAGAATTTTAGTGGTTTGATTATATTTATTCAGGCAGTTGGAATTGTTTTTATTGTTTATGTAATTTATTTAATTGTTAATGGAGTTCTGAGATGGAAAGATAGAAGAAGGTTGAAAAGGATTGAAAGCAAGATTGACAGATTAGAGAGAAAGGTTGATACTTTAATTAGAAAAAAGAAAAAGAAAAAGAAAAAATAATTAAAAAATTACTTTGTCAAAATTATATCCATTGTGGAAACGTTGACCTTTTTGCCTTCTTTGTTTTCAAATTCCTCGCTGTCAATTTTGATGTCCTTCACATGGACATTCTGGTCCTTAAGGAATCTTTTTGAAACAACTTCTGCGATGTCAACAGCTTTGGAAATGAACTTTCCGCGAGAGCGGATTGTTACTTCAGGCGCGTTCTGCGTTGTGAATTGCATTACGACACCTGTTACATAGTTCATAAAAGGTTTGCTTCCCACAAAGACAATTGAGTCGTTTGTTTTTTCCTGTTGAACAGGTTTTTCAGTGTTTTCCATTTTACCTCTGTAATTTATTTAGTTGAGTCTTCTTGAATAATCTTTTTTGTATTTTTCTTTAAACGTGTTATGTAGCCTGCGATTTTATTGCGAAGAGGTTTGCTCGGCATTGTATTACCAAGAGCTTTTTTATTTTCTTCAAAATTTGAACTGAATGAATCAGGGGATTTTTCTAATAGTTCTTTTGCAGTTCTTTTTACAAGGGTTGTTTTAATACGTCCCATGATATTAGATTAAAAGGAGGGTTTTTAAGGTTTGTTGTGAAGGATTAGAATTATTTACTTCTCTTCAACTTCCTTTTTCTCTTTTCTTTCTTAAGTCTTTTCCTCTGCCATTTCCATCTCATCTGGCGCTTCTTTTTCCATCTTCTGCTTGAACGTTTCATAATGAGAACAGAAAAAATCAATTTATAAAGTTTTTTAAATAAATTAAAACTCTTAGAATTACAGCCCCATAGTGTAGTGGTCAAGCATTGGAGATTCTGGCTCTCCAGACCCAGGTTCGAATCCTGGTGGGGCTATCTGCATTTGAAGATTAAGAATGCGGAAATCTAAACCTTTAAATAATTCTTTTTCATCAGATTATAATGACAAAGATAAGAGCGATTCTTGTTGGTGAGAAAATTTCTTCTAATACTAAACCTGCGATTGAATTATTTTCAAGCCAGAGATTTGGGGAGAAGGTTGGAGAAAAAATTGAATATACATTATCAGAAGCGCTTTTTTTGGTTGAGAATAAAAAAATGGAAATTTATGATTATCGCGGAAAGAAGTTGAATGAGAAAAGTTTGTATGCCCGGTTTCAGAAGATTGATAAAAAGTTTAAGATTAAATATCAAGTTTTTAAGGATTTGAGGGCGAGGGGCTATATAGTCAAGACAGCATTGAAATTTGGGGCTGAATTCAGGGTTTATGATAAAGGCAAGTCAGTTGGAAAGGACCACGCCCGCTGGATTCTTTTTCCTGTTTCTGAAAATCAGGCGATGACCTGGCATGAATTTTCTGCTAAGAACAGGGTTGCGCATTCTACAAAAAAGAATTTGTTAATAGCAATTGTTGATGAAGAATGCGATGTTTCTTATTACGAGGTTAAGTGGATTCGGCCTTAGTATATAAAAATTTAAAACTTTAATTTGTTTGATTAGATTATGATTAATGTTGAGCAGGTGAGGGACAAGATTCTAAGAATTTTGAAAGAGAAGGGGCCAGCTTTGCCTGTGACTTTGGCGAGTGCTGTTGGATTGAGTCCTATTTTTACTTCTGCTATTTTATCTGAATTGTTGCATATGCAGAAGATTAAGATAAGTTCTATGAAAATAGGCTCTTCTCCGTTGTATTTTCTTCCTGGGCAGGAGAGCCAATTGGAGAACTTTGATGATTATCTTGGCGGGGCTGAAAAAACTGCTTACTTGAAATTAAAGGAAAACAAAATTTTAGAAGATGAGATTCAGGAGCCGGCGATTAAAGTTGCTTTGCGTGCTATAAAGGATTTTGCGGTTCCATTTAAATTCAGGGACAAATTATATTGGAAATATTTTTTGGTTAGTAATGAAGAGGTTGAGGGGATTTTGGTTAAGCCGAAAGAAGCGAGGGTGGTTGAAGAGAAGAAGGAATCTGATACATTGAGTAATAAATTGGGTAATGAGAAAGATAGTGGAGAGAAAGAAAACAGGGTTTTGTCAGGGTTAAGGAAACCGAAGGTTAAGAAAAATTCTCGTGAGTTTTTTGACAAGGTTAGCGAGTTTTTGTTTAAGAATGATATTGAATTTTTGGAGGAGATTTCAGTTGAGAGAAAAGAGGTGATTGGGAAGATTAGGATTAATTCTGATTTTGGGAAGTTGGTTTTTCTTTTGATTGCGAAAGATAAAAAGAAACCGCAACAGGCAGATATTATGATGGCTTATCAGAAAGTTATGGAGGAGAAACTTCCGTGTTATCTTTTGACTTATGAGGAGCCGTCGAAAAAGATGTTGGAGTTTTTGAAAGATTACGGCGGGTTGGTTCGGGTGGGGAGGATTGTTTGATTTTTTGCTAAAAAGCATCTCAACAATCTTTAAAAATCTTGGATATTTTTGTGATTGATGAATGTATATGAAAATGCAAAGAGCGTGATAAGGAGGGCTGGTGAGATTGGGAAAATTGACGACGATTTAATCAGGATTTTATTGAATATTCAGAAGGAGATTCATGTTAGATTTCCTGTGAAGATGGATGATGGGAGTTTGAGAATCTTTGAAGGTTATAGGGTTCAGCATAATAATTTTTTAGGGCCGTATAAGGGTGGGATTAGGTATCATCCTGATGTTGATATTAATGAGGTTCGGGCTTTGGCGATGTGGATGAGTCTGAAGTGTGCGGTGGCGGGTTTGCCTTTGGGCGGTGGGAAGGGGGGTGTTGTTTGCAATCCAAAAGAGATGAGCAGGACAGAATTAGAGAGAATGACAAAAGGTTTTATTGATGCTATTTACTTGGATATTGGGCCTGAAAAAGATATCCCTGCTCCTGATGTTTATACTAATTCAGAAGTAATGGGGTGGATTGTTGATGAGTATGCAAAGCAAGTTGGCAAGAAAAAGGAGGAAGTTTTAGGGGTTGTTACTGGAAAGAGTTTGAGTGACGGCGGAAGCGAGGGGAGGGGGGAGGCGACGGCTCGGGGCGGGGAGTTTGTGTTAATGGAGTTTATGGCTGTTAAGGATAAGAAGATTGTTATACAGGGTTTTGGAAATGCTGGAAGGGTTTTTGCGAAATTAATTTCAAAAAATGCAAGAGTGATTGCTGTTTCTGATTCTAAAGGCGGGATTTATAAGGGAGAGGGATTAAATATTGAAGAGTTGATTAAACATAAGGAAGAGACAGGAAGTGTTGTTGGTTTTAGGGATTCTTCTGAAATTGAAAATAACGAATTGCTGAAATTAGAGTGCGATGTGCTTGTTCCTGCTGCGTTGGAGAGTGTGATTACATTGGAAAATGCTTCTGAGATTAAAGCAGGTGTTGTCTTGGAACTGGCTAATGGGCCGACAACTCCTGAGGCAGATGAAATTTTGTTTAAGAGAGGAGTCCAGATTTTGCCTGATATTTTGGCTAATGCGGGAGGGGTTAGTGTCAGTTATTTTGAATGGGTGCAGAATATGAGGGGGGAGAAATGGAGCAAGGAAAAGGTTGATGAAATGCTGAAAGAAAAAATGGGGGTTGCGACGAAAGAGGTTTTGGGAAAAGCAAAAGAGCTTAATGTTAATAACAGATTGGGGGCTTATGTTCTTGCTATGGAGCGGATTGGGAGAACTCAGTTACAATAATCTTTATAAAAACATTCGGGCATAATTTTTTATGGTTAAATTAAAATTTTTTATTTTATGTTTTGAGGATATAAAATGGTAAATGGAAGTGATGTTTGGACTGAGAAATATCGTCCGCAAAAGTTTGATGAGGTTGTTGGGCAGGATGAGATTGTTAAGCGAGTTAAGAGTTTGGTTAATTCTGTGAATCTGCCGCATTTGCTTTTTGCTGGACCTGCTGGGGTTGGGAAGTCAACTTTGGCTTTAATTGTTGTCAAGCAATTATTTGGGCCTTCTTGGAGAGAGAATTATCTTGAATTGAATGCATCAGATGAGAGGGGCATTGAGGTTGTTAGACAGAAAGTTAAGGATTTTGCCCGAACCAGAGCGTTGGGAAATGTTCCCTTTAAGGTTATTTTTCTTGACGAGGCAGATGCTTTGACAAGGGAAGCACAGCAGGCATTAAGGAGGACGATGGAAAATTTTACTTCTACTTGCAGATTTATTTTGTCGTGTAATTATTCTTCCCGAATTATTGACCCGATTCAAAGCAGGTGTGTTATTTTTAGATTTAAATTGCTGGAGAAAAAAGACATTAAAACAAGGATTGATTTTATTTCTCAGAATGAGGGGCTTAATGTTACTCAGGAGGGTTTTGATGTTTTATATGATGCATCTGAAGGCGATTGCAGGCGAGTGATAAATTTATTGCAGGCGACTGCTTCGATTTCGCCGAATATAACTCCTGATTTGGTTGGGACAATTATTTCTCAGGCAAAGCCGTCTGATATTAAGGTTGTTTTGGAATATGCTTTGGCTGGGGATTTTGTAAATGCAAGAGAGAAGCTGCTTGATATTATGTTAAAAGAGAGTATTTCTGGGGAAGATGTGATTAAGGCGATTCAGAAGGAGGTGTGGAATCTGCCTATTGATAATGAGTTAAAAGTTAAACTTACTGAAAAAACAGGAGAGGCGGAGTTTAGGATTGTTGAGGGCAGTGACGCATTTATTCAGCTGGAAGCATTGTTGGCGGCGTTTGTCCTGGCTGGGGAGGGGAAGTGATGAATGTTCTTGTTGCGTGTGATTTTATAATAAAGTTATTAAGAAGGAGATTAGATGTTAAGCAATATTGGTTTGAAGGTGCAAAATATTAAAATAGATTGAGTTTGATGAAATGAATTTGGATAATGTCCCGTGGTGTGAGAAGTATAGAGCAAGTTGTTTTGCAGATGTAAAAGGGCAGGAGCTGGCGGTTGATAAGGTAAAGAGTTTTTTGAGGCAGTTTCCGAGAAAGAAGGCGGTGGTTTTGCATGGAGGGCCTGGGGTGGGGAAAACTTCTCTTGCTTATGCAATTGCTGCTGAATTAGATGCTGAAATTTTAGAATTGAATGCATCGGATTTGAGAGATAGGGATAAGATTAATGAGATTGTTAAGCCCGCGAGTGAACAGCAGAGTTTGTTTAGGAGGAGCAAGGTAATTTTGGTTGATGAGATTGATGGGATTTCTTCCCGAGATAGGGGCGGACTGCAGGCATTGTTGAAGATTATAGATGATTCGAGTTTTCCTGTGATTGTTACTGCGAATGATATTTGGGACAAGAAGTTTGCGAAGTTAAGACAGAAGTGCGATTTAGTTCAGTTGAGAGATGTTGATTATAAAACTATTTTGGAGATTTTAAAGGATATTTGTTTGAAGGAAGGATGCAAGGTTAAAGAGGATGTTTTAACTTCAATTTCAATTAAGGCGCGGGGGGATTTGCGGGCGGCTATTAATGATTTGCAGTTGGCAGGGAAACACGAGGAATTTGAGCAGATTGGCGACAGAAATAAGGAGACAAGCATTTTTTCTGCATTGGAGTATGTTTTCAAGAATGCAAAGATTGATGTTGAGATGTTGAGGGTTTTTGATTCTGTGAATATGCCGATTGACGAGATTTTTTTATGGATTGAGGAGAATATTCCGTTGGAATATAAGGGTGAGGAACTTGCAAAAGCATTTGATGCATTGTCCCTGGCTGATGTTTTTAGAGGCAGGATTTATAGGCATCAACATTGGCGATTTATGGTTTATGAATATTTTTTACTTGGTTCTGGTGTTGCTTCATCTAAAAAATATAACAGGACAGGATGGACTAATTACAAAAAGCCGACGCGGATTTTGAAGATTTGGCTACAGAATCAAAGGGCGATTAGAAAGAAGACAATTTGCCAGAAGTATGCGAGGTATTGCCATATTTCTGTTAAGCAGGCGATGAAGGATTGGTTGTTGATTAGGTTTTTGTTGAAAGGCAAGGAGATTAGGGAGAGATTGAAATTAACAGAAGAAGAGGCGGAGTTTTTGGATAGGAAGGTTTAGTTTTAGGGTATTGGAAATTTAGGGTTTCACCAAAGTTGCAGATAATTATAAATAGACCCTTTTGATTGTTTTTTTATGAGTATTAAAGAGATGATTTTGAAGGTAAGGGAGTATCTTAGTATGTTTGGAAAAGTTGATGAGAGAATTATTGTTGCTATGGAAAATGTTGACAGAAAGAATTTCATTGCAGAAAAATTGGCAGATATTCAAGATGTTTATAGGGATGATGCATTGCCGATAGGATATGGGCAGACAATTTCACAACCAAGCACGGTTGCGAGGATGATTTCACTTTTGAATTTGAAGGAGGATGATAAGGTTTTGGAGGTTGGGGCGGGAAGTGGGTGGAATGCTGCTTTGATTGGGTTTATTGTTAAAAATGGCGAGGTGGTAACTACAGAAATTTGCAAGGAGCTTGCAGATAGGGCTGCTAAAAAAATTTTTGAAGCAGGAATAAGAAATGTCAAGGTTGTTATTGATGATTTTAGAAACTTGAAAAGGAGGTTTAATAAGATTATTTTTACTGCAGGGATT
>JAFCDU010000051.1 GCA_017609535.1 Candidatus Pacearchaeota archaeon
AGAAAAGAAAAAGGAGCTTACTAAAGAGATAGAACCTATTCTTAAGGAATTAGATTCAGCAATTAATGAGTCTGAGCGAAAGCGACTTGAACTATTTATTGATGATAAGATACTCAAATTTGTTGAAGAGAAAATCCTTTCTCTTTCTGTTCTTGATCCCACTATGGGGAGCGGGCATTTTCTTGTCAATGCAACTAACCACATAGCAAATTTTATAGTTGAAATTCTAAATGAATATCCTGGATACAATTCTGAAATAGACTCTAATCCAGGACTTTGGAGACGCCGTGTTGTAGAGGGTTGTATATATGGTGTTGACCTTAATCCTCTTGCAGTAGAATTGGCAAAATTATGTCTTTGGATAACGACAGCATTTAAAGAAAAACCCCTTTCCTTTCTTAACCACCATCTCAAGCAAGGCAATGCTCTTGTGGGCGTGCGAATTTCAGATTTGGAAGAATATTTGACTAAAGCAAGGGGTTTGAAACATGATTTATTTATGCAATCATATATCAATTCTATAAAACAAGCTGCAGAAAGCTATAAGAAGAAATTAAGTAAACTTACCGAAGCAAGAGAAGATATTGAAAAGAAAAAAGAGATACTTTCTGAGTTAGATGAAGAGCTAGCCCCTTATAAATATCTATGTAATTTATTCACTCATTATCTTCTTGGCAAAATGAATGAAAGTGACTTTCTATCGCAAGTCGAGAGCTGGAGTGAATCAAAAAAGTCCCAGAAAGTTTTAGCGTCCCTTAATAGTAAAGATTTCTTCCATTGGGATCTTGAATTCCCTGATGTGTTTTATGGAGATAATTCGGGTTTTGATTGTGTGATAGGAAATCCGCCGTATGTTGAATATTCTAAAGTTAAAACTCAATATCAGCTCATAGAGTGTGAGACAAAAGGTTGCAATAATTTATATGCTTTTGTAGTAGAAAGAAGCCTAAATTTGATTAAACAGCGTGGAAGATTTAGCATGATTGTGCCAATATGGGGTAATAGCAATCCTGAATATTTAGCTTTAAGAGAAATTATACTTAAAAATAGTAGAGATATTTGGTTGAGTCATTTTGCTGTAAGACCCTCTAAAATATTTCATAATGTAGATATGAATTTGACGATTATGACAATATTGAAGGAACTAAACAATCAAGAAGCAAAAGTTTTAAGAACCACTAATTATATAAGGTGGTATAACAATGAAAGAAAAAACTTATTTGATATGATTAAGTATGTTGAAATAGACGTCAAAAATATTATCAACGATCTTGATTATATGCTATTTCCAAAAATTGGTTCGCCATTGGAGGTTTCAATCTTGAAAAAACTTTTGACCATTAAAAATAGAATAAATAAGTACCTGGCAAAAGACCAAGACGAGAAGATAGATATTTTTGTTCACTCTGGTGGAAGATATTGGAGAAAAGCATTTGATGAATACTATATTAGAGAAATCAATTTAAAACTGAATTCTAATTGGAAAAAAATAAGTTTAAAGAAAAAATATGCTTATTCTATCGCGTGTTTGTTTAATTCTTCTTTCTTTTATTGGTTTTGGATTGTGTTTTCAGATTGTTACAACGTAAGAAGAAATTTTTTAGATCTAGTCCCTATAAATTTTAATGATAAGCGATTGAGAAATTTTGATGAGTTATATTGGGAACTTGTAAATGATTATAAAAGAAACGTTGTTATTAACGAAAATTATAAGTACGAGAATAAATACATTTTTGATGTATCAAAATCTAAACCTATAATTGATCAAATAGATGTAGAGTTTGCAAAACATTATGGATTCGAACAAGAAGAGATTGATTTTATTATAAACTATGACATCCGTTTTCGTTGTAAAGGTGAAGGGGAATCATAAAACTCTAACTATCTAACAAATACTACTTACCTGTCTGCGTACGAATACGCACAGGCAGGCGTTTTGAATATCTATCACGTCTATTGGATTATGTGGTAGGCAGACTGATGCATAGGCTAAGAAAAGATATTTATAAAGGTGATGATAATGTATTTTCTCTATATTGATGAAAGCGGGTATTCAGGTGCCAAGTTAGATGATGCAAACCAACCTGTATTGGCAATGGCAGGTCTATTGGTGAATCAATATCATTGGAGAAAATCGTGGGAGGAATTTAAACAATTTTGTGATGAATTTCGGGATGAA
>JAFCDU010000012.1 GCA_017609535.1 Candidatus Pacearchaeota archaeon
AGGGACTTGAACAACTCCTTTAATTTTATTTTACTTATTTTTTTCTATTAATTTATCAACCAATTCAGTCATAATTTTAACAAACTCGTCTGCCCGTTTTATCCAGAAGTCAATTTCTTCGCCTGAAATTTGAATTTTTTTCCCATGAACAATGTCCTTTGCAATCTCATGAATTTTCTTATAATCTTCAACATATCTTTCTTTTAGCATTTTTGTTTTAACGAAATTTTCATATAAGTTTCCTGGGATATGTTCTGGAGACGGCGGAATGACATTTGCAGCAATTAATGCGGCATGAGCTGAATCAATGCAAGCCCAATAAAGCCCATCTACTGCAGATAATAATGAAGCTCTTGTTCTTGCCATATGATTTGGAGCCCTTTGCAATAGAGTATAAACTGCTTCTGGAGTTGACCTAATCCGCCCTTCTTTTAATAAAAGTTGCAAAGGTGCAAAAAATCCTCCGTGGTCAATTAAAACTTCACCGTATCTTAGAACATTAATTATTACTGGATCGCCCCTAAATAAATCATTCCACCATGTTGATAGTTTTACAGAATTAACATGAAGGGATTTATTATATGGATTTAATCTTATTAATTTACCTAATTCTTCGCGATACCAAGCAATTAATTCCTGGTCCCACTTAACTGAAACATCATCTATAATTACAATTATATCAATATCTGATTCAGGAGTAGAAACTTTTTTTGCAGAACTGCCGAATAAAATAATTGATTTTACAAGTTCTTCAAATTTTTTATAAACTTTTCCTGCAAAGTCCAGTGCAATATCCCTTTCATTAATAAGCTTCATTGTATCTGGAATATTGGACTTTGATTTCTTTGATTTCTTAGAACTTTTTTTATTTGCCATTTTCCCTCTTTTATGATAATCAAAATAAAACAGATTTTATAAATGTTTTCAAGGCAGAATTATTAATCTAAAAAGCCGTGCAATGGCTCTGAGGTTTTTCAAAATTTAATTTTATTGTGTTTTATTTAGAGTTATGCATTTATATAAATCCTGACGATTATGCATTTGCTGTTCCGGAGAATCTTGACCTGGTTCCTGGGATTGCTCCTCCTAATTCCTGGGGCAACCCTGCGAAACCTGTTGCAACTTCATAAACTGAAAAATGTTTTTCAGGCATGTAAGCCAAAGGGAATGCTACATAACCACCAACCATTCCCATTGCAGTATTCCAATAAGGGGGCAAGGCGGCTTCATAAGCCCCTGGGCCAAGCCCATGCAAGGTTGCCTTTAATGGAGACATCTTTAAACCTAAATTTGGATTTACTAATGCACCTGCTTCAATAACTGCTTTTGCTTTTTCCAGAGCTCCTGCTTTTTTCAATTTTTCAAAAATTTTCTTAAAAGGAACATCCCCCATTCCAGGTGCAAGATGAGAATCTGTATATCCAAAATTATCACTTAAATGGACATGCTTGACTAATTTAGCGATTTTTTCTGTTTCTTTAATAATATCTTCTTCAGTGAATCCCCATTTTCTTAATTGATTTATATGGCCTGTATCCCATGTTGCTCCAATAAGTTTATCTGCTATTCTTTTTGCCTCTGCTTTTGAAACCTTTTCTTTTTCCATAATATTTTTTTCAAATTGTCTTTTACTTTCCTCAATTAAATTTTTCAAATCTTCTGCCCGAGAAAATGCCGCCCCTGGCTGCCAATTTTCAACAGCCATGATTGGGGCTTTCTCTCCCCATTTTTTATATGATTTAAAGGCAACATTTCCAATTGTTTCTGCAGATTTCTTCATTGCAAAGTCTTCAACATTTACAAGAATTTGCGGAGGAGGCCCAAACCCCACAATCTTATCCCCCTTCTTTTCCATGGTTGTAACTTGCCTTAATCCATTAATTGCTTTATCCAATAATTCCTTTTGTGCAATCGGCTGCCAAATTTTACCTTCAACTTTCTTCATTTCTCTTGTATAATCCTCTGCGATTTTCATTAGCGCCTTTTTCTGCTGTGGAGTTCCATACTTATATGCCTTTTCAAATGAATTGTTGAAATTCATTCGAACATTATCTAAAAAAATTTCTGCTTCACGCAGTTTATTATATTGAATTCTCTCCTGAGGGCTCATATTCGCAATAGTTTTTTCATCTGCATTTGCATTAGAAAATCTTGCTAAAAATGCAGGTGCATTCCCAATAATTTCATCAGCATGCTTTTTGTAAAAGGCGAGATTTGTTAATTCCTGTTCCCATTTAGTTTTATTCACAGAATACAATCTTTCCTCAGGTGTGAGAATTCTCTCTTTAATCTCATGTTTTTTTAACTCCTCTTCTGTTAATTCTGGAAGAGCAACTCTCTCCCTCTTTAATTTTTGCATCTCCCCGGATTCTTGGTCAATTACAATAATCTCCTCTGCCCTGAACCTTCCTTTTTCACCTGGCTTTTTTTCTTTTTCAGGCCTCCATTCTGTTCCAGGTATTCCTGCAGATGAATGGATAACAACAGGCATATTCCCATTAATATCCATTTGATGCCCCCTCTTAACAACATCAAATAATCTTCTTTCAGCATCTTCTCTTCCCAATTCTCCTTGATAACCTCTTTGCGGGTCAAAGCCGGCAGGGTCAATCATTGGGGCATGCAGTGAAGGCCTTACTCCTGTTAATTTCATAATTGCTTTTATTTCTGCAAATTGTTCTTTAGGAATCTGCTCAAAAACATCCGGCTGAATCTGTTGAATTTCAACATTTTTTACACCTTCACGGATTCTTGAAACAACTTCATTAACCTGATTAGCCACTTGAATCGAAGTTGTAGAACTTAACTGGCCAAATGGAAGGCGATAACCTACGAAATTTCCATATTCTGGATTTAGAGAGGAGTATCCTCCTGTATAGAAGTTTTCATAGTTTATAGTTTCATATGCCATCTTTTTTAATTAAACAAAACAAATTTTTAAATCTACTCATAATCTCTCAACATTCTTGCCCTTCTTTCTTTCCTTTCCTGCTCCCAAGGCATTTTTAATTCTTCCTTTCTTGCTTCAACTTCAGCAGGGGAATATTCATCGCTGCCTCTCTCTATCTCGGGGATTTCCAGCATCCCAACTCTTTGACGATTCTCTCTATTCATTGTCGGCATTCCAACCATATTAATTTCTCTTGTTTCATTAAAAATTCTGCGAACCTGTCTTGGACCACCTTCTCGTCTTTCTGCTTCTTCATAGATTGTCTTGCTGTCGTCATAAGATTGCATATTTTCTGTTTCTCTTTCCTCTCTTTTTTGTTCCAATGGTTGGACAATTTCAGACTCTTCAACATTTTGCTCTAAAATAGGAGCTGTCTGACTAATACTTGTTCTTGAAACATCCTCATTGGAATCTGAAATACCTTCCAATACATCTTCTAGTTCTTCTTCATTGTCTAGAGCTTCCTGATTTTCAGAATCTTCTTCAATTATTATTGGCGAATCATCCTTTTCCATTAATTATTAAAGAACTCTAACTTTATTAGTTTTTCTTTTAAACTGTATTGTTGCATTTGGGAGCTGAGTTAGATAAAAATTAATGTTTTTTCTTTTTGGGTTCTTTATCCCATCTTGCAGACTTACATTTAGGACAAATGAGTGGTTTTTCATTTGGTGAACGAGGTATCCACTTATAACCACAGTTATTGCATTTATATCCTTTTACTTTTATTTCTATTTCCGGCATAGTAAGACTAAGATTCCATACTTTATAAATATTACTTTTTATGGTTATACTTTATTAGTAGTTACCTCACTACCGAAACATTTAAATAATAGTTTTACTTTATATAGTAAGAATAAATAAAGTAGGGCTCCGAAGAACTCTCAGATTTCACCCAACGCGAATTAAATGAAATCCGACAATATAAAAGATATCAGGTATAAAAAGTTTCCTGCTCTTATTGTAGTTCTACTGATATTATTAAAAAATGATAGAATAACAGAAAATAGAGGGAAGATACAGAGATATGGATGTAAAGATTGTAGAAAAAGATTTGTAAAAGATGATTGTTTTTGAAAAATGAAAAACCATGAAAAGAGAGTAACTCTTTGTTTAGATTTATATTATAAAGGAATTACAAGCATTTTATCCTAAAAAACGCTCATTATAGCATAGTTTATAGATGGATTATTTTTTAAGATTAATTCTGGTACAGAATTAATGAGTGATGAAATGGAATATCACAGATTAGGAGAACAAAACTGGTTTGTAGAGATGGATACAGAAACAAGATTTATGGTTTCCTCGGATTATATGAAAAGTAGAACTACCGGAAATTTAGTTGAAGTTCTAAAAAGAGCAAGAATTTCAACAATGGATCAAATTAAAGTTATACAACAGATGGCTTACGAAGTTATCCGAGAGTTTTAAAGAAAACATTTGGATTAAAGACACGTTGGAATCATAAAAGCAAAATATCCATAATGTGATTATTGCAGATGAAAGAGGTTCTAATCATAAGATTGAAAGATTGTATAATCCAATCAGAGAAAGAACAAAAACAACAAGAGGATTTCAGGTTCTTTAGAAAGTGCAAGAATAATTATGAAAAGGATTAAGATTTATTATAACTTCGTAAGAAAACATCATGCTTTGAATTCAACCATGCTGAGATAGCAATCCATGAATTAAAATTAGAAAATAATAAATGATTAAGTTTGATTAAATTAAGCAAAACTAGAGTGTTTGTTTCAAATAGGCATTACATTCCTCGGCACTCATAGAATAAGTTTTATAGTTAATCCCTCCTGGCAATTCGTCAATAGCCTCATTAGTTAAAAGAGAATCAGCACTTTCATTACTTTTCCAAGCATATCCACCGGGAATAGGATTTCCATCAAAATCATCTGATTTTACCCAAACCCTTCCTTCTCCATCAGTTCTTTCTGCCCCTATTGGTTCATCTTTTGCAGGACCATATTTTGGAACATAAGGTTTGCTTTTTTCAATACATTCATCATATAATTCTTCTATAGATTTAACCTTGATATTTTCTTCCTCAAGAGTTTTATCTGAGCCAAAAGCCCAAACAGGACAGGTTCTATGAAAAATAACCTTGTCTTTTGATATAGTGCAACTTCCAGTGCATCCAGGATGGCTAGCTGAAGTTAATTCAAAATACCATACATCCTTTTCAGTATCATAACTAAAACTTCCTGACGGTTTTCTTCCTTCTTCTGTGCAAACCTCTGAACTAAATAAGATTTTATAAGCATCCTCTAAACTTATTGAAACATCAAAACAGTCATCTGTCTCAAAATGAATTCTACCTGTTCCTTCTTTTTTCCAGCAACCAACTTCTTTAATAAACTCAACTTCTTCTGGGTCTATAGTCATTGTTACAATATCTTGACAACCAGCCATATCACAAAAAGCTAAACTATGTCGTATATTCCCCTTTACCTTTACTTCAACTACTCCACCTTTTTGGAGTTTCAAATTATCATAAAAGATAAGAGTATCAATTAATGATAATCCAGAATCTCTTAAATCATCAATAAAAACACTATTTTTATCGTCACTTAGGACAAGAGGCCAAAAAGTTGATGTTCTGGTTAGATTTCCTTGTATCCAAATAGGTTCTGTTGGGCAACATATTTGATATGCTTGTGAGGGGGTTATGACTTCTCCAGGAAGTGGGGGGGCAGGTTTCGGTTTAAATAAATAGGTTCCAGCAACTATAATTGCTACTAATACTATCACTCCAATAATTAAAATTAACTTTTTCATATTCCTACACCTTTATCCTCTTTTTAAATTATTTCTAAACTTCAATAGTAATTGAAATTAATTTTAACCAGATTTTTTAGTATAAAAAACTTTGTGAATGCCCCGACAATGCAACAATGCACTTTTAAACTAAGGTTTTTCAAAGACACTCTTAGTCGCTTCCCAAAATCCAGGCGTAGTTTCACCTTCTGTTTTCAGAGAAAATTCCTCAGGAGATGATGCCATACCGTGCGACTTTTTGAAGATATCATAGATTTTATATAAAGCTGATTTTGCCTTATTACCTGCAATTCTTCTAACTTCTTTTTCAACAAAATTGTCTTTTTTTATGTCTTTTAATGTTTTAATTTCTGATTTTTTTTCTTGCTTTTTTATCAGAAAACTAAATAATGCTGAAAAAGGATTTGTATCTTCCTGTTTTTTTTCTTGTTTTAGGGAGGGTTTTTCCTCAATTAAGAAGTGGTCTAAATCTTCCTTGAGCTGTTCCAGGGATTCTTCTGTTGATTCTTGGAATACCTTGAATGTATCTTCAACATCCTGCTTTTCCATTTCCAAATTGATTAATTTTAATTCGTCATCATTCAGAACATAGCAATCAAACTCTATATCAACTCTCCCACCAAATCCATAATGGTGTTGTGTGACTTTCTGCGGGATTCCTCTAAATTCCAAGGAAACGAGATAACATTGATAATAATCTCTTTTTAATTTATATTTGCTGAATCCTCCTGGAAGGTCTCCTGACTCTACTGCATTTTTGAAATTAAATTTCTTTTTTCCAAATAAAACCAATTCAAACATTGCAGTATTAAATGCATTTACTAATGCAGGATTTCTATCAAAACCTTTTTGTTCAAGTTTTTCAGCTGCTTTTAGATATGGGCGCGCCCATTTTAAATAAAGTTTGATTGTTTCAACTTGTGAACGAAGATAGGATTTCTCAATCTCAAATCTTTTTTTTAATTCCTTTTCAGAGATTTTTTTCCATTTTAAAAATTCAGACATTCGAGGAATCAATATTCTCTTAACTTGTTCATTAATTGAACCACTCATTACCTCTCCTTCTTTTTCCTCCCCCGCCATTTTTCTTACATCTTCAACAGAATTTGCAACCATAAAGGCATCTCTGAGAGTTGTGAATCCTAACTCCATAGTCATCTGATTTATACTTCCCCTCCCCCTTTTAATATCTACATTATCCATCCATATTTGTTTTAATGCAAGCATCCCGTTCTCCCTTTTTTTTGGGTCGTCGGAATTAGCATCCTCATAGTGTTGAAGTCTAAGTTCAAATTCCTTTAAATCATAAAGTAAATTCAAAACAGATTTTATAACTTGATTAATTGCTCCAAGAATTTTCATTCCTTCTTCCTGCATTCGCGTTGCTCTTGCTCCAATCTCGCTAAAATGCCCTGAACCAGGAGACGCCATAAAATTATCAACAATTTTTTCTATCTCTGCATTGACAGGAGGTTCTTGCATAAAATCAAGCAACCAGAAATAGATTGGTTCTAATGAAGACGAGGGTGCGTCATATCCAAGTTTAAATTTTAGAAGCGATACTGGTTTTCCATTTTTAGAATATAACTTGGGATTCACTTTTGCAATTGCCTCTTTTATATCTCCCATATATTTCTTAATGTATTGGGATTTTTAAAGTTTCTGCGATATAAATAAATTTAAATAAATGCATTTCTTAGTAGGATTATGTTCTGGAAAAAGAAAAAAATGATTGATATTAGCAGGTTGCATAAGAGAGGAATTAAAATTCCTAAAACTTCAGAGACAATTACAAATAAAGAGGGATTTGTAGAAGTTCCTAATTCTTCTTCAATGTCTTCCTCTTCTTTTGTTTCATCGCCCCAATCAGCGGATTCATATGATAAAAGAGAGATAGATGAAAAGATTGAGAGGCTGGATAATCTGATTTATAAATTGGAACAAAGAATTGAACTTCTTGAGAGGAAATTGGGTGTTGATGATTCAACTCCTAAAATTAATTGGTGATTTTCTACCCTCTTTTGGGGACCATATTCTGTTCTAATTTTGTTTGTTTCAATAATAATTCTCTAAATTTATTTTTCCTTGATGTCTTTCACTTTTTCAAGATCCTATGAATTTGTTTAATTCTATGAAGTTAATTTTTTATATTTTTAAAATTTATTTATAACACAATAAGTTTAAAACCTTCAGCACCTTTAAAATAAAATGATAGAAAAAGAAATAATAGAGGCTCATGCTCTTGAAAATTCTCTTCTGCATAAGGGAAAGGCAAAGACTCAGGCGGTTCTTAATGCATTATTTGCAGAAGGGCTTGAGAAAAAAGATATTCCTGTAATTATACCTAAAATTAATGAAATTATAAAAAAAGTAAATTCGCTTTCTGAAAAAGAGAGGCAAAAGCGGTATGATGAAATTAAAGACAAGGCAAAAAAGAGAGAGATTAGAACAGGACTGCCTCCTTTAGAAAAGGCAAAAGTTGGTGAAGTTGTGATGAGAATCGCTCCTTTTCCATCCGGCCCCTTACATATTGGAAATGCCAGGCCATTGATTTTGAATGATGAATATACAAAAAAGTATGACGGCAAACTTATTTTTGTTATGGATGACACAATTGGAAGCTCTGAGAAACCTGTTGAGCCAGATGCATATAATTTAATTAAGGAAGGAGTTGATTGGCTTGGTATAGGGTATGATAAGATTATTTATAAATCAGACCGATTGGAAACTTATTATGCATATGCAGAGGAAATGATAAAAAAGGGTTATATGTATGTGTGTTCTTGTTCTCAAGAAGAGATGCATGAACTCCGTGTGAAGGGCATCTCATGCGGGTGTCGTGAATTAGATTCTGAAGAACAGATGAAAAGATGGAAAAAGATGTTTTCAGCTTCTAAAGGGGAATTTACAATTAGACTCAAGACATCTATGCAGGATCCTAACCCTGCTTTTAGAGATAGAGTTATGTTCAAGATATCTGAAAGAACTCATCCCCGTGTTGGAAAAAAATATCGGGTTTGGCCGACCCTCGATTTCTCGTGGGCAATTGATGACCATCTTCTTGGAATCACACACATTCTAAGGGGGATTGACTTGCAAATAGAAACCAAGACAGAAAAATTCATTTGGGATATTTTTAAGTGGGAACACCCTGTTGTAATTTACAATGGATTTCTTAATATTGAAGGCGTAAAAATTTCAAAATCAAAAGGAGCAAGAGAAGTTAAATCTGGTGAATATATTGGATGGAATGATCCGCGCTTATGGAGTCTGCAATCTCTTAGAGATAGAGGAATATTGGCGAAATCCATTAGAGAGTTTATTTTGTCAATGGGTGTTACAAAATCAAATTCAACAATCGCTGTTGATGTTTTGTATGCTTTAAATAGAAAGAACTTAGAAGATGCTCCGCGATATTTTTTTATTGAAAATCCTGTAAAAATAAAAATCTCTGGAGCACCCAAATTAAATGCTAAACTTCCATTGCATCCATCTAAAAAACTTGGATTCAGGGAGTATCAGACAATGCAGGAATTTTATATAACAAAGCGGGATTTTGATTTGATTGATGGTGCGAATTACAGATTAATGCATCTTTTTAATTTTAAAACCTCGCACAATCCATTGCGCGGCAAAGAATTTAATTTTATTTCTGAAAAACCTGACAAGAGCTTGAATGCAAGATATATGCATTGGCTCCCTGCTAATGAGGACAATATTAAAGTTAATGTTAGAATGCCGGATAATTTGATTGTATCTGGATTAGGAGAGCCGGGGATTTTGAAATTGAAAAAGGGTGAGATTGTTCAATTTGAAAGATTTGGTTTTGCAAGACTGCATAAATTAAATAAAAAGGAAAGGACCGCAGAATTTTGGTTTGCTCATCGATGATTAGGCAACCTCAATTCCTTTTGAGGTTAATTCCATTCCAACTGGATTTCGAAGATGATTTGTCCGCCTCATTTTTATAACTTTTAATGCTCTGTCATTTCCCTGCTTAAATCCATGTTCATATAAAATTGTAACTGAATCTGATAAAAATTTTAAAATATCGGTCTTGCTCCAAATTCCGGTTTCCACAGCACTGACATCTCCTTCTAAAAATTCATCAGACAGGATACTTGTAACTTTTAATCGCTTCATCAATGAAACTAAATCAAAAAGGTTCTCACGAATTTTACCAGCATTATTTTCATTTAATGCAAGCACAGAAACAGGGTCAAGACAGATTCTTTTAACTCCATATTTTGAGATAATTCTTGTCAATTCATTTTTTAATTCATCAATAGATGTTCGCGGGGAGAATCTTACAAATTTTACTCTATCCTGTTCATTTAATTTAGAAAAGTCCCATCCAAATGAAATTGCATCGTATAAGGTTTCTATAATATCCGGTTCAAAGGAGCAATAAATTCCTGGTTCATTAAATGTCATTGCCCCATTCCATAAAAATTGCAACATAAATGTTGTTTTTCCAGAACCTGGGCCTCCAATTATCAAATTAGCAGAATTTCTCACGAATCCGCCCTGAGTTATTTTGTCAAATCCAGAAATTCCAGTCTCACACCTCTCTATCATGTAAAATTTAGATAAAGAGTATATTTAAATTTTTTCTATGGCTAATTTTATAAACCTGTATCTATTATTAGATTTATGAAAGAAGGCAATATCAGTGAAAAAGAAAGACTACAAATAGTCAAAAAATTGTCCAAGATTAATATGCAGGCACCATTGGGAAAAAATGGGTTAAAGAGCAATGTTCAATTGGGAAAAGAACTTGATATTTACATTGTAAGCGAAGTTGTTGGGCAAGGGCTTCCTTTATTTACACCAAAAGGAGCGGTTATTAAGAGAGAGATTGAGAGATTTGTGATTGATGAAGAATTGAAAAATGGCTATGAGCATACTTCTACGCCTGTTATGGCGAAAAGCGATTTGTATAAGGTTTCTGGACATTGGCAACATTATAAGGACTCTATGTTTATCTTAAAGGTTGGCAATGAAACTCTTGCATTGCGTCCGATGACTTGTCCGTTTCATTTTATTTTGTATAAACGAAAACCAAGAAGTTATAAGGATTTGCCTAAGAAATATGCTGAGATGTCTACTTTGTTTAGGAATGAGCAGTCAGGAGAGTTGCGAGGCCTGACAAGGGTGAGGCAGTTTACATTGGCTGATGCCCATATTATTTGCAAACCTGAACAACTTGAAGAAGAATTTGAGAAAATTTTAGAGCTGAATAATATGATTATGAAAACACTTGGAATCAAAGATTTGTGGTATAGATTTTCCAAAGGCAATATTAAAGATAAGAAGAAATATATAGATAACCCTAAGGCATGGAAAGAATCTGAGAAAATAATGAAGAAAATTTTGAATAAATTGAAGATTAAGCACATTGAAGCCAAAGGCGAGGCAGCTTTTTATGGGCCGAAACTTGATTTGCAATATAA
Organism: Candidatus Pacearchaeota archaeon; assembly: GCA_017609535.1. Taxonomy (GTDB): domain Archaea; phylum Nanobdellota; class Nanobdellia; order Pacearchaeales; family GW2011-AR1; genus JAFCDU01. The sequence goes on from JAFCDU010000012.1 coordinate 11,194, forward strand.
AGATGTTTATGGAAAGGAAGATACTCTAATAACAATTCAAATTGATTTTGCTTTGCCAGAAAGATTTAATCTGGCTTATATGGACAAGGATGGGAAGGAAAAAATTCCTATGGTAATCCATCGCTCATCTTCTGGGGCAACAGAAAGGGTTATTGCGTATCTTTTAGAAAAAACTCAAGGAAATCTTCCTGTTTGGTTATCTCCTATTCAGGCGAAGGTTATTAGTTTTACTGACAGAAATATTAAATCTGCTGAGAAGATTTTGTCTTCATTGAAGGAAGCAGGAATTAGAGATTTTGAATCTACAACAGTTAGTGAAAAAGTAAGGGAAGCTGAAATAAGAAGAATTCCTTATATAATTGTGATTGGGGATAGGGAGGAGAAGGGAGGGACGGTTGCTGTTCGGAAAAGAGGAGAAAAAAACATTAAGATTATGAAAATTGATGAGTTAATTGAAAATATTAAAAAGTCAATTAGAGACAAGGTATGATATTTTAATTTTTTTCAAATTATCACCTTTGCTTAAATTTTTATTTCTCAACTGTTGCAGTTATATTTTTATCCTCTCTTATTGAGATAATTTTGAAACCGGCTTTTTTTAATTGAGCAGATAATTCTTCCTTGTCATATATATAGGTGTATCTCTGATATTTTTTTCCGTCGAGAGTCCATGGGATAAAACATTCTTTTGGTTTGTTTTTTAATCTTTTAGAATTTCTTGACCAAACAGATATGAGAACTTGGGATTTGCTTTTGAAGTTGGTATGCAGTGCAAAGTTGAGATGAAAATTGCAGAATCAAAAAAATTATCTGGATAAGGAATTGCATCTGCTTTAGAATGCTTTAATTCTTTTGCTATTTTCTTTTTTTCTGCATATTTTAATAATTGTTTTGAAAAATCTAATCCATAAATTTCCAAATTTGATTTTTTTATAAAATGTCTGCCTGAACCGCATCCTATATCGAGTAGTTTTCCATTTTGTTTTTTCATGAATTTAAGAACCTCTGGAATGGGGGTGGTTCTGAATTCTGCCCATTTATCTGCAATTTTATTCCAAACTTCCTGTTGATTCATTGAATCAAAAAAATAGACAAATATTTATAGTTTATGAAGATAGTGAAATTATGAAAACTTTAACAGAATTATTGAATTTTGGTATTCTCGTAATAGACAAACCTTCTGGGCCAACTTCTTTTTCTGTTTCTGATTTTGTTCGCCGAAAATTAGGATTAAAAAAAACTTCGCATTTCGGGACTTTGGACCCAATGGTCAGCGGTGTTTTGCCCGTAGCATTGGGAAGAGCTTGTAAGTTAACTGGATTTTTTATTGGACATGACAAGGAATATGTTGGAATTATGAGAATTCATCAGGAAATGAAGATGAGGGAAATTCAGAAAATTATTAATAGTAAATTTATTGGGAAGATTATGCAGATGCCTCCAGTCAAATCGCGAGTAAAAAGGCGGTTAAGGGAAAGAGAAATTAAAAGTTTTGAATTATTAGAGCAGGATGGGAGGGATATTTTGTTCAGGAGTGTTGTACAAGGTGGAACTTATATTCGGAAGTTGATTCATGATTTAGGAAGGGAGATTGGAGGGGCTCATATGACTGAATTAAGAAGAACACGGGCAGGGGTGTTTGATGAAAGCAATATTGTGAGTTTATATGATTTGGAAAAGGCAAGTGAGAAAGATTTGAAAAAAATGATTATTCCTGCTGAAGATGCAATCAAGAAGATTATGCCTGTTGTGGAAGTTAATGAAGAAAGTGTTAAGAAACTATTGACAGGAAAGCCCTTATTTAAAGAGGATGTTAATGAACCGCTTCCTGATGGGATATTTGCTGTTTTTTTTAAGAATCAATTCATTGAGATTGCTGAGAGATTTGATGAGGGAGAAATTGTTGGAAAACCTAAATTTGTGTTTAATTAAGCCTGAATGGTTATTTTTCATAAGGAAAATATAAATTTCTTGGTTCGGATTAATGTATATATCATAGGATAAATAAGTATAAAAATAAGTTGAGATTTTTATTTACATGGCTGATAAAGAGAGTGAGAGCAAGTTAGTTGGGCAGGAAGATTTGTTGATTGAAGCAAAGAGTTTTTTTGAAGGGCATAAAAAGGAAATTGGGGCATCTGTGAAAAGTGGTAACAAGGTTATTCATATTGATTTTCATGCTTTAGCTGAGCATTCTCCTGTTCTTGCTGAAGCATTGATTATGAAACCTGAAGAAATTTTTGGAATTTTGGAATTGGCTTTGGAAGATTCGGGATTAATTTCTGATGCAAGAGTGCGATTGCAATCAATTGCATCTGACCAAGAGATTAAGATTAGAAATATCCGCACAAAGCATTTAGGAAATTTAATCTCTATTGAGGGCATTGTTCGGCAGGCATCTGAAGTCAGACCACAGGTTGTTAATGCAAGATTTGAATGTCCATCATGCGGGACGATTATCTCTGTCTTGCAGATAGAAAAAAGGTTTAAGGAGCCAACGAGATGCTCTTGTGGAAGACGTGGCGGATTTAGAGAAATTGGAAAGGATATGGTTGATGCACAAAGATTGGTTATTGAAGAAAGTCCAGATGATTTAGAAGGCGGGGAACAACCAAAGAGGATTAATGTTTTTTTGAAGGAAGATTTGGTTGAGCCGAAAATGGAAGAAAAAACCACTCCTGGAAGCAGAGTAAAGGTGATTGGAATTTTGCAAGAAGTTGCAATTCCGTTATCATCTGGGGCTTTATCCACCAGATATGATTTAGCTATTGAAGCTAATAATGTTATTCCTCTTGAAGAAAGTTTTGATGATTTGGATATTTCTGAGGAAGATGAAAGGGCGATTAAGGAATTGGCTGCGGATCCTAATATTTTTGAAAAGCTTGTTAATAGTGTGGCTCCATCTGTCTGGGGTTATCCTGAAATTAAAGAAAGTTTGATTTTGCAGTTGTTTTCCGGAGTTAAGAAAAGAAGGAGCGACGGGACTGAGACCAGAGGTGATATTCACATTTTATTAGTTGGGGACCCTGGTGTTGCGAAATCAGTTATGCTGAAATTTATTTCTGGGATTGCACCTAAGGGGAGGTATGTTTCGGGGAAATCTGCCAGCGGAGCAGGACTTACTGCGACGGTTGTAAGAGATGAATTTTTGAGGGGATGGTCTCTTGAAGCTGGTGCGATGGTTCTCTCAAATAAAGGATTGGTCTGCATTGATGAGCTGGAAAAAATGGATGAAAATGACAGAAGCACGATGCATGAAGCAATGGAACAGCAGACAGTTACAATTTCCAAAGCAAATGTTCAGGCAACTTTGAGAGCACAGACAGCGGTTCTCGCTGCAGCGAATCCTAAATTCGGAAGATTTGACCCAATGGAAATGGTTGCTAAGCAGGTTAATTTAGCTCCTTCTTTATTAAATAGGTTTGATGTTATTTTTATTTTAAGGGATTTGCCGAACAAAGAGAGGGATGAGAGCATTGCTGAACATGTCTTAAGCGAGCATCGGCAAAATGTTAAGCATGAGATTATTGAGAAAGATTTGTTGAGGAAGTATATTGCTTATTCAAAGCAGAGATATAACCCAATTTTAACTGATGATGCAGTGAGATTTATAAAAGATTTTTATGTTGGATTGAGGAATCAGCCCTCTATGTCAGGGGAAATTAAGCCGATTCCGATTTCTGCAAGGCAGTTGGAGGCATTGATTAGATTGGCAGAGGCAACTGCGCGTGCGAGATTAAGCAATAAAGTTACAAAGAAAGATGCTGAGCGGGCGATTAATTTAATGAAATATTATTTGATGCAGGTTGGTTATGATGAAGAAAGCCATAGTTTTGATATTGACAAGATTTCAGGAAATCCTGCATCTAAGAGGGGAAAGATTCACATTGTTAAGATGATATTAGAGGATTTGGAGTCACGGCTTGGGAAATTAATTCCAATTGAGGAAGTTGAAAAGGAAATTGAAGGAAAGATGAGTAAGGATGAATTTGATGAAGTTATGGACAAATTAGTTAGGGCGGGTGATTTATTTAGGCCCAGAAAGGGGTATGTACAGAGGATGTGAGCTAAACTTGTTTGTTCTTGAATTTTAATAATGATAAATTTGAAGGGAGTTTATGAATAGGTTTTATTATAACTAAACTACAATAATCCTTTAAAACCTCGTCTTATTTTCCTTGATATGGAATTAAAAGAGCCGATGAAAAGGAATGTTGCATATAAACTGCGAATTGGGGATATTCTGAAGGGAAAACCAATTATTGAAGACGGGAGATTTAGGTTTTTGGAGCTGGGCGATAAAAATATTGTTCGTGTTAATTTACTTGCGAATGTTGTTGATAAATTTGTAAATGATGGGGAGAAAAAATATGCTTCAATTACTGTTGATGACGCTTCAGGGCAAATACGCCTCAAACAATTTGGCGAGGATATTGCGATGTTAAAAGACATAACGCAGGGAGATACATTGCAAATAATCGGAAATGTGAGAGAATATAATTCGGAATTGTATATAATGCCTGAAATTGTAAAGAAAGTGGACCCAAAATGGCTTTTAGTCAGAAAATTGGAAATTCAAAATCAAAGGAAAGAGATTCCCCTGCAGGAAGGCAACAGGCCTGTTGTTGATTTGATTAAGGAGAGAATTAAAGAGGCAGAAGCAGATGGCGGTGTAGATGTTGATAATTTGATTATGGAAATTGAAGCTTCTCCTGATTTGATTAATCAAGAGATTAAGAAACTACTGGAAGATGGTTTAATCTATGAACCCAGGCCCGGAAGATTGAGGTATTTGGGTTAAGAGGGGCGGGGGAGACGGCATTTGGATGAAGTTAAGATTAAATTTCAGGTATTTTTCTCATTGTGCTTTATTATGAGTTTGAATTTTGGCTGTTTAGAAAAACCTGATAAAGGGGGATTTCAAAAAGCGATTAATCATCAAATTCAATCTCCAAATCATCTCCGAACATATCGCGGGTTAGTTTTTCTTTTATATGCTGCTCTTTTTGTTCTTCCTGCTTTTTTTTAAGTTCAATTAAGTCATTGAGAGTTATATTTTGTAAATTCTCCCTTTTTGAGAAATCCATTTCCCCTTTTTGAATTTTATTTATTTTGTCCTTTTTTTCATCTGATTCCTGAATTTTCTGTTTTACTTTTTCTAAAATTTTCTTTTCTTCTTGTTCATCTATGTTAGAGGGTTTTTTCAAAAATTTTTGAACTTGATGCTGTTTGTATAATCTAATATCAAAAAAATTTTCCAATTTTGCGATGATTGTCCTAAAATCCTTGGGCAAAACCCCCCTCTCCAATGATTGAATTTCCTCCTCAGAAACCTGAATTTCCCTTGCAACATGACTTATTGGAAATTTTTTCCTTCTCCGAGCATATTGAATCCTCCAATAATAATCGTCAACTAAATCTTCATGATGCTGTTTTTTGGCTGGAAATCTCAATTTAGCGAGATTTTTATATGCAACAGATTGCTCCTTGCTTAATGTGGCATTTGTAAGCGGTTCTTCCAAACCTGCAAGTTTTTTCATTCTTTCATTCACGGTGTATTCCCTGTCAGCTTCATTTAATTGTTCAGGTGTCGGCTTTTTTATTAAAGGAATGCCTTCCTGCTTAGCGCATGATTCGCAGATATTACTGATTCTTCCTTCATAAATTCCTTCGTATAAATGCGTTTCATCCCCTGATTTTTTGCAGATAATGCAGTGCATATAATAAAAATGGCTCGCGGATTTTTAAGGATTATTGAGGTGGGTTGTATATTTTAATGAAGGTGTTTGATTATAGAATCTATATTTTTTGGGTTAATAATTGTATAAGCTTCACCCCCCTGATAGATTATTATTGTCGGGGACACCTTCACAAAATACTTCTCTTTCAACAAATCTATCAATTTACTATCAAGATTAATATCAAATGAGTAAATCTTAACTTCCGGGTATTGATTATAAACAGCTGTCAGTAAATCCCCAACATTCTCGCTCTCTTTAATGTCATCTTTCTCATTGGAATAGAAAAATAAAATAATTGGAATTGAGAAATTACATTCCAGATTAAGTTGCTGGATAAACTCGAAATGCTCCAGTTCAACAAGCGTATAAAATTTCTTTTGAGCCAAAACATTCTTGTCATTTTTTCCTAATTTCTTTTCTAAATCATCAATTATCCTTCCCTGATGCCCCAAATCTGCAGAAATCTCATTCAAAAAACCTTTCTCACAAATATCATAGTCAAATAAAGAATGCATGATTTTGTCTTGAAAAATATCATAAGAAAGATCCCTCTGTAAATTAGAAATTCTGCTATACTCAAAGAATGCTATAGAATGGGTTATCAAAAATCCCATAATAAAGAGGACTGTTGCTATAATAAACGCCAATAGGTATCTTTTTTTATTTTGAATCCTTCTCATTTTTTTACTATTCTTTTTTAATTTATAACTTTATCTCCACCCAACTTTCCTATTAAATATAAAATAAACAAAGGATAAAATCCACCAAAAACCAAATAAAAGTGCAAAAAACATAAAATAAATCGGAACATTTACTATCAACTGGTTATGTCTCCCAATTTTCTTCGTCGCATAAAAAAGGTATGCACTTAAAACTATAAGAAAAAAGAAAATAAAAATCATAGTCGGTTTGGTAAATAATAAAAACAAAAATCTTTCAATAGCATAGAGATTAATACTAAATACATTTAGATTAAAATTAACACTATTCAGAAAAATCAATTCTGATTTAATTTTTAATAAAGTTTTTACAATAAAATATGCAGTAACAAAAATTGCGAGAAAAATACTAATCCATGCAACAGGCATGACAAACAATCCAAGGTCGCCATACTCCTTGCTGAACATTCTCCGGTATTTTAAACAATTTCTAATTAATCCAACATACCACCTTCTTCTTTGTTTTAATAAATCAACAAATTTATTTGGAGGAATTGTATAAACCGGGGCATCAGGACAATTCTCAATTTTATAATGATTAAATTGGATTCTTAGTGCAATTTCCAAATCTTCTGTGATATTTTTTTCATCAAATCCTCCATACTTTTCAAAAAAACTTTTTCTATATGCTGAAAACGCTCCAGGGGTTACATAAATCGCATTTAGGGAAGAAAACGCTTTCCTAAGAAATAAACCCAAAAGATATTCTACATGCTGAATCCTTTGCCACAAATTTTTTGGTTTATAAGTTACTATTGCAGGCCCGACTAACATTACTTTTGGATTTTTAAAATATCTAACCATCTTCTTCAAACTTTTTTTATTAACAAGTGTATCTGCATCCATTGTAAAAACTATTTCGCCTTTACTTTTCTTAATCCCAAGATTTAATGCAGTCCCTTTACCCCCGTTATCCTTATGAAAAACCTTCACACCCTCATTTTCAAACTTCTTGGCTTTTTTCAAAGTTTCATCTTTACTTCCGTCATCAATAACTATTACTTCGAATTTATCTTTAGGATAATCTGATTCAAGCAAAGATTTAATTGTCCTTTCTATTGTTTTCTCTTCATTATAAGCAGGGATTATTACAGAAACATTAGGAAGTTCGTCATCTTTGAAAAGTAATTTAGGTTTTTTTCTATCTGAAATAAAACTAAGTGCATAAAAAGTCGTTGCAAACAATCCCAGATAGGTTGATATATAGACAATTATAGTTATGAGTTCCATTACTCCTCTGATTCTTCATTTAATTGCCCCTCTTTTTTATGAACATTAAAATATTCGTAGAACTCATCAGATAGAGTTAATTCCAATGTGTGCGCGATTTTTTTTGCCTTAACCAGTCCAAGTTCGCGGAATTTTTTTATGTGTTCATATGCCTTGTTCCCGCGAATTTTTATCACAACTGACTGCTTAACCGGCTGTTTGTAAGCGATGATTGCGAGAGTTTCCTGCTCTGCTTTTGTAAATTCAGATGTGCCTGCTGCTAATCTGTTTATTAAATAATGGTATTTTGGGGCGACATCCATTTTGTAATTGTTGTTTTTATTTATGATAATTATAGCGCCTGAAGAATATTTTTTTTCTAGTTTGTGGAGAATTTCTTTCAGCATAATTGGATTGATATCTGTCAAACTTATTAAATCTTGTAATGAGAGAAATTTTCCTGAGATAAATAAAGCAGCTTCAACTTTTTCCTCTGCCTCTCTCTCCCTTTCCTCAAATTCATTCTCTATTTCAGATGCTGTTTTTGAGGTTATTGTCAGCTTTTTTGGTTCCATATACTAATATGGAAAGCAGTATTTTTAAGGATTTATGCCATCGCGAATCTCAAAATCCCCCCCACACCGCCGAGATTTTCAAATTGAACTCCTTCTGATGTTTCATTTGAAACAAGATGAACTTCTGCGGAAGTCTTAGACGCCAGTGATTTGAATTTCCTTATTTGAGATTTTTCAAGATCTTTTGATAGAATTAATTTTCCCACTGCTCCGGCATTTAATTTTTCTTCAACATCTTGGTCTCCATATGAAACTTTATCCGGCTCCTTGGCAAGAGTTGTGAAAAATTCATCTAAAATTTGCTTTTGTTTTGTTATTTCCTGCTCTGCAAGTTCTTCTTGTGATGCATCAACTAATGCTTTTAAGCCTGGAAGCTGTGTATCACCAATATCTTTTACTGCAATAACTTTTTCTTTTAATGCAGTTACTAAGTTTCCTGATTCAAGAAACTCATCTTTTGTTGGGATTGGCCCCCCGATTAAAATTCCTTTTAGTTTTTTCATTGAAAAGAACTGTTTTTTCATTTCATCCGCGACCCGCCTGAAAAATTCTTTTGCTAAATTTTCAGTTATTCTGTGGAACCTTGCTGCTGACTGGCCGCCGGCTCTTACACTTCCTGGAATTCCCGAGGTCATGTGCTGAAGAATTTTTATGTTTTTTCCTTCAAGAAGCCCGATTGTTGCTTCTTTTCTCTCTATAATCAACAGCCCATAAACTTCTTCTGTTTCAATCATCTCCTTTAAAGGCTCCAAGACAAAAGTTTGGTCGCATCGATATAATCGTATTTTTAACGGCTTCGGCGGTTCGATTGTCCAAATTTGAAGGTCCTGCTGTCCTTCTATCTGTGAGACGTTGCCTGCGAAAACTGCGAGTCCGTTTTTTGGTGTTCTACCGATTATCTTTAATTGTCTTGCGATTTTTTCCAAAGCTTGAAGAACATTTTTTCTTGTAGATGTTGATTTGATGTTTGTTGCTGTTCCTTTTTCATCTTCTATTTGTCTTCCTACTTGAGTTATTTCATATCCTGCTGGAATATAAACTGAAATTAATTCTGTATGGCGTCCTCTATAAGATTCTAATTCTTTAATTAATTCTTCAAGTTCATATTTTTGGGCTGGGTCCATAATACTCTATGACAAATCAATTTATTAATGTTTAGAATTTACTATTTTACAAATTCTACTTTAAATTCCCCAGTTTTGATTTTTTTAGTGTTGGTGACTGCCTTAAAATCCTCGAGCATGTTTGTTAGTGCTTTTTTGTCTTTTTCTGGGATTGTGAGGATTATTTCTGCTTTCATTGATTTTTGGGCTTTTGTTTTTTGCCGGCGGATTTTTGAAAGCAGGGAAATGAAAGAATCTCCAAATTGGCTTAATTTTTTGTCTTGTTTGGTTTTGATTTTTGGCCATTGACTTATATGAATTGATTTGCATTCTTCTATTTTGGCAAAATAAGATTGATAAATTTCTTCTGTAATAAAGGGGGTTATTGGCGATATCATTTTTAGAATTGCGAGTAGAGATTGGTATAGGGTGTATTGAGCAGACTTCTTTTGAGTGGGTGTTCCGTTGTAAATTCTGTTTTTAATTATTTCAAGATAATTGTCGCAGAATGTTTTCCAGAAAAAGTTTTCAATTTCGCGACGGGCTCCTGAGATGTTGTAGGAAAGATAAAGTTGTTTGACTTTTTCTAATGTTTGAGAAAGTTTTTGGAGGATGTATTTATCAATTTCCTGCAATTGTTTTGGTTTATCTCCTTTATAATTTTCAATGTTCATAAATACAAATTTTGAAGCGTTCCAGAGTTTTGTAAGGAATTTTTTTCCTGCGACAAGCTCCTGTTCTTGGAACGGCAAATCAGAGCCAAGTGAGGCAGAACCAACCCAATATCTAAATGCATCGACGCCGTATTTTTCAATTAATTCGTCTGCCCATACTGCGTTGCCTTTTGATTTTGACATTCCCTTTCCTTTTGGGTCAAGAACGAAGGTATTGATTATTATTTCTTTCCATGGGATTCTGTTAAATAAAAGATGGGATTTCAAGATTGTGTAAAATGCCCATGTCCTGATTATGTCATGGGATTGGGGGCGGAGGGACATTGGTGCGATTTTTTTGTAAAAATCGGGATTTTCAAGCCAGCGCAAGGCAATTTCTGGAGAATTTGATGAGGTCATCCAAGTATCAAATACATCTGTTTCTGGTTTTGCTTTTTGTCCACAAGAAGGACATTTTTTCTCAACTTCAAGCGGGTCAATCGGGAGTTCATCTTTTTTTGGGAGGAGGATTTTGCCGCAATTTTCACAATACCATACAGGAATTGGGATTCCGTAATATCTTTGCCTTGAAATTATCCAGTCCCAGCCAAGATTTTGCGTCCAGTTTTCAAATCGCGTGCGCATAAATTCTGGATACCATTTGATTTCTTTTCCTCTTTTTATTAAATCTTTTTTATATTTTAAAGTATGAATAAACCATTGTTTTGTAACTATGTATTCTACTGGAGTTGAACAGCGCCAGCATGAACCAACAGTTTGCTGCAAGGATTCTTGTTTTTTTAATCTGTTTTCTAATTTCAAATCTTTTAGTATTTCTTGTCTTGCTTTTTCTAATTTTAATCCCTGGTATTTTCCTGCTAAATTATTTAATGTTCCATCTTTGTTTAAAATAGGTTTTAATTCAAGTTTGTATTTTTTCCACCATTCTATATCTGTATTGTCTCCGAATGTGCAAACCATCACAATTCCTGTTCCAAAATCCTTGTCAACTTTTTCGTCTTCCCTAACCTTGATTTTGTAATTGAACAACGGGACAATTAAGTTTTTTCCGACGAGATTTTTGTATCTTTTGTCTTTTGGATTTACAAAAATTCCGACGCAAGCAGGCAGAAATTCCGGGCGGGTTGTTGCTATTGTCGCTTTTTTATCAGAATCTTCAATATCAAAATCAATGTAATTTAATTTTGTTGTTCTTTCCAAGTCCTCGACTTCTGCCTGTGCCAGTGCTGTCTCGTGTTTTGGGCACCAGATTACTGGTTCTTGTTTTCTGTAGCAATCGCCTTTTGCGATTAATTTTAAGAAAGAAGTTTGAGCAACTTTTTGCGCTTGCGGTGAGATTGTTGTGTAAAGCAAATCCCAGTCGTAGCTGTGTCCGAGTTTTTTGAAGACATTTTCAGCGTAAAGTTTTTCAACTTTTTGCGACTCGCGGAGGCAGATTTGTCTAAACTCTGCGCGCGTTGTTTTGGATTTGTCAATTCCTAATTTTTCTTCAACATATTTTTCAGTCGGCAATCCATTATCGTCAAAGCCGGGTGCAAAATAAACTTCAAATCCCATTAAGCGCATAATTCTTGCGATGATTTCAAATTGCGTGTAAGAAAGTGCGTGTCCAACGTGGAGGTGTCCGGCAGAAGCATAGGGGGGCGGGGTATCAATTGAGTAGATTTTCTTTTTTGAATCTGGATTAAATTTGTAAATTTTTTCTTTTTCCCAGAATTTTCTCCATTTCTGCTCTATTTCCTCTGCATTATATTTTCTTATTGTCATATTTTGACAAGGAGCAAGTTATTTAAAAATGTGTTTATTTGATAAAATCTATTTCCGGGCTATATCCATCTTTTGCAACCTGGTATTGGAAAACTATTGGATATTGGGAAAGATAATTTTCAATTTCAGGAATTGCTTTTTCTGAGTTTACGCCTGCAATTAATGCATCTCCACAAACTATACGGAATCCCTTGTGTGTTTCACATAGAACTTCGAGAGAGTTTTCAGGTAGATAATGGGGAAATTTTTTATTTAAATTGTCTTTGATTCTCCTTAATTGATTTTGAAGTTCAATTCTATCTGGATGTTTTGATGAGTTTTGGACATCAAGTAAAAGGAGATAAGAATCTTGGGTTTCTAATATTTGTCTTGCCTTTTTAATAGCTTGTTCTTTAGATATGCCTTTCATGGGAGATTTAATAGATATTTTCTATTTATATTAGTTATGGCATCTGGCTTAAACAACCCAAAGGGCTCGAGTTGAACCTCGAGAGTTTTTTCTGAAAGAAAAAATTTGGGAAAATCCTTCTCCGAGTGTTAGCGAGAGCGCGTAGCGTGGTCGAGTCGAAGCCGAAGAAATAAATTTGAAATCCGTACATCAAATGAGCGAATGCGATACATAAATACCAGGAATTAAAGGGCAGAATAAATTACTCAATAAAAAAGATTAAACTTACTGAAGCCAATACAAGTATAGTTATGACAATCCCCCAAATGTAAACTCTTCTATGAAAATCTTTATTGAAGAAAGGATCTCCGTAATTTTTGGACATATGTATTCCATACATAATTAACCAGAATAGTAAATTTGCAAATCCAAACAGCCATCCAAGAACATAAAAAATCCATTGCCACCATTTGAATGTTACTTTATTTTTTATTGTGGATTTGGAAATTAGAAAAGCAATTCCTCCAAAAATTAGTCCACCAACAATTCCATTTGTTAAACCTTCAATAAAGTTTGTTTCCATCAAATTTGTGATAAAAGGAATTAGGAAAAATATGACTGCAAAAATTGATGCGACTTTTAATGCTTTTTCAGTAGGTTTATCCATATTAAGTTCATATAATGAAGAACATATATAAAGTTTTTTAATTTATTTTGCCCCTTGCGACTTTTTAGGATTTCAAATTTATTGCAATTAACGTTTTGCGGATAAAAGAAGTTTCCGAAGCGAAGCGTAGCAGAATTTGGGAAAATCCTTGCAAGAATTTTCTGTTTAAGCCCTGTTAAGTCCCCCGACGAGCCGAAGGCGAGGACGAGATTTCAAGACATAAAAATTTAAGAACGACGCAAATATATACTCCTATTGTGAATCGGACATTAAAAATATAAAATCTCCGTTAGATTATATAATATGACAAAAACCAAAAAAACCTCAAAGAAAAAACAAAGAGAACGGGAAAAACTGAAAATCCTCGCAGCAGGCGACTTGCACGGGGATGTTGATGCTGCTCGGAAATTGTCGAAGAAGGCGAAGAAAGAGAAAGTGGATTTGGTTCTGCTATTAGGGGATATTCATGGAATTCAAGAGTCGAAAGGTTTGATGGCAGAGTTCAAGAAAAATAAACAGAGACTTGTTTTTGTGCCTGGGAATTGGGATACTTCATTTGAAACAGGAATCTTGGAGGATATATATAATCTGAAAAATTTGGAAAGGCATTATGTAACTTACGGAGATGTTGGAATTTTTGGGGTTGGAAATAGTGATTTTAGATTCAGTGTTGATAAAAAGGAGTTGGACAGATTGATGAGCGAGTTTAGAAAAGCAAAAGCAAGGAAAAAAATTTTGGTTTCTCATTTGCACTCAAAAGGGAGCAAAGCAGAATTCTCTGGTTTTCCCGGGGATGAAATTATAAGGAAGGCAATTGATTATCTTAAACCTGACTTATTTTTATCTGCACATATTCATGAAGCAGAAGGCATAGAGGAAAAAATTGGGAAGACAAAAGTTATTCAGGTAGGAAGAAAAGGCAAAATTTTTGAAATCTAATCCTGAATTTTCAAGAATGCTAAACTTTCTCAATTCTCTGGCCTAATATTAGGCAAAACTAAACTGCACTAACCAGATTTTATCAGCCTTTTTCATTTAATTAGTCAAACTTATTTGTTCATAGCAATTTTTCTAAAAATATAAAAACCTGTTTTAACAGTTTGATTTATGAAAAAAGGAACATTAATTATAACTGAAAAGCCGCAGGCCGCGTCTAAAATAGCGTCGGCTTTAGTTGATAAGCATAAGGAGTTTGTTGATAAGGGTGTTAGATGGTATGAGTTTGAAAAAAATGGGGAGAAATTTTATGTTGGCTGTGCTGTCGGACATTTGTATGGGATTGCCCAGAAAAAAGGGAGTAAGGCGGCGATTCCGCAGTTTGATGTTGATTGGGTTCCAGCTTATGAAACAAAAGGCGGGGAATATACAAAAAAATATTTTGATGTTTTGAAGAAACTTTGCAAAAAATGTGATAAATTTATTATTGCATCAGATTATGATGTTGAGGGAGAGGTTATTGGCTGGAATGTTGTCAGATTCATCTGCAAGCAGAAAGATGCAAAGAGGGCAAAATTTAGTTCATTAACCAAAGAGGAATTAAAAAATGCATTTAATAATTTAGAGGGGAGTGTGAATTGGGGGGCGGCTTTTGCCGGGGAGACACGGCATTATCTTGATTGGTTTTATGGAATTAATTTATCGCGGGCTTTAATGCGCGCATTGTCTAAAACAGGGGGTTTTAGGATTTTATCTATTGGAAGGGTTCAAGGGCCTGCTTTGTCAATTTTAGTTGAAAGAGAAAAGAAAATTAGGAATTTTAAGCCAGAGCCATATTGGGAAGTTTTTTTGCAAGTTGAGGATTTAAATAAAAATAAAGTTGAGGTCAAGTTTCCCAAAGAAATCAAGAAAAAATCAGAGCTGCTGAAGTTTAAGCAATTGGGCGGGAAGAAGGGAAGTGCTGAAACAAGAAGTAAGGACGAAGAAGTTAAGCAACCCATTCCATTTGATTTAACTACCTTGCAGACAGAGGCATATAGATGGCTTGGGATGAGCCCTAAACAGAGTATGACACTGGCGCAGAATTTATATTTGAAAGGTTTAATTTCATATCCAAGAACATCAAGCCAAGAATATCCCAACGGGATTAATTATGGAAAAATTTTGAAGAGTTTGAAAAAGAATTATTCTATTGTTAAATATGCTGTGAATAACAAACCGACAAAAGGTAAAAAAACCGACCCGGCCCATCCCGCAATTTATCCCACTGGGGAGTTTGGGAAGATGACTCCAAGCGAGAGAAAACTTTATAATTTAATTGTTAAGAGGTTTATTTCTTGTTTTGCTAAACCTGCCTTAGTAGAGAGCAAGAGGATTGTTGTAGATGTTTCAGGTTTGAAATTTCATGCAACTGGGAAGATAATTAAGGAAAAGAATTGGATGGCTGTTTATCCGTCATCTACTAAGGAGAACAAGATTCCTACTATTAACGGGGAAGTTAATATTAAGGAATTGAGAATTGAAGAGAAACAGACAAAACCTCCAAAGAGATATACTCCTGCATCTTTGATGAGGGAGTTGGAGAAGAGGAATTTAGGCACGAAGGCTACTCGAACTGGGATTGTTGATACTTTATTTTCCAGAGATTATGTTGAAGGAAAAAGTATGGAAGCGACTGAATTGGGGATTAAGCTTGTTGATACATTAAGCAAATATTCTCCAATGATTTTAGATGAAGAATTGACGCGAAATATGGAAAAAGAATTGGAGGAGATTGAACTTGCTAAGAAAAAAGATTTGGAAAAAGAAAAGAGAAAGATGTTAGAAAAGGCGAAGAAGGATATTACTTCTATTGTGAATAATATGGAGAAGAATAAGGAGGAGATTGGTAGGGGTTTGAGTGATGCTAACAAGGAAATGTGGGATAAGCAGAGAGAGGAAAATAAGTTGCAAAAGTGTCCTGTTTGTAAAAAGGGGCAATTGAGAATTTTGTATAATAAAAGGTTTAGAAGGTATTTTGTTGGTTGTTCTAATTATCCTGAGTGCAAGACAACTTATTCTTTGAGACCAGGATTGGTTAAGCCGGCGTTCGACAAGGATAAGAAAAATGTTTTGTGTGAGGAGTGCGGATGGCCTATTTTGATTTCTATTAGACAAGGAAAGAAGCCATGGAGATTTTGTTTTAATCCTGATTGTAAGACAAATGAGGAGTGGGAGAAGCAGAAGGCGGAGTTTAAAAAAGGTTTGGAAAAGAATGGGTAAAGAGAGGATTTTATTTTAAAATTAAAAAGATTTCAATTAACTTTAAAATATCTGAGGAGATTTTATATAGAAAACTTAAAAATCTTACTATATTTATCTGAATATGAAATCAAAAGAATATTAACCATTTTTCATGAGTTTATTCATACTAAAGATGAAACAAGCCATGCATCAAAATTAAGTAAAGAGGAGAAAAATAAAATTGAAACTGAAGTAAATAAAAAAGCAGAGAAGATTTTGAATAAGCGTTCAAAAATTGAAGATTTTGTTTGAGGACCTTGGAGATTAGATTCTTTTTAGAAAGATTGGATAAATCAACTTACTCTTCTTGGTAAATCACTTTATATCCTTGATATGGCGGTCCAAAATTTATTATGTCACCATTAGTTAAAAGAACTCTTTGAGAACCAACATGTCCAAAATCTTTGTTTCTAATTATTGTTGTTCCATATCTCCCTCTATTAACTATATAAACATTTCCAAAATCATCTAATGTTAGTGTCGCTTGGTGTTTAGATACACTTAATAATCGCTCTCGTAAATCTGGGTCTTGGGTTCTCTCTCCATTTGAATTTAATCCAAGTGTAATTTCATTATGAACCCCATCTTCACATTGTAGCGTTCCTCTTGCTCGTCCAATATGAACTCTATCATAGACTTTGAATAATTCTTCTAAATCATATTTTACATTTGCATGAAAATCATTAAGTATTTTTGCCATTTTTATCATTTTTAATAAAATTTTAGTATTTATAAATCTTTCTATTTGTTACTACTATCTAATTATAATTTTAAAATAATATCATAGTTATGGATAGATGAAAAAAGTATGAATAAAGACAAGATAGTGCAGGTATATGGGAGAGAATTATAAACTCTTTGAAGTATTTTTGAAATTCAACTTAACAAAGGGAAAATAAGAGAAAATGTCTGAGAATCCTTAAACTGCATAATCTTATAAAAGACAATTCCAAGAATGTCGGCCTCATTATACAACTTCTCCTGCAAGCAGACTCAAATATTATGCTTAAAAAAGACACAAAAGAAATAAAATTAAAAAATTCCCCGCTTCCTGATTCCTGTGGCGGTTATCTCGAAGTTGAGTTCTTTTTCAGGAAGAGAGCGGTGTTTTCTTAGAATGAGTTTTCTCCTGCCTTTGTAATTTTGTAATTCTATAAGACATTTGCTCCAGTATTTTAGGAGATCCCCGCCAACCATTGAGAATTGTTTTTCTTTATCTGGAATGTTTTTAAATTCTGAATAAACCTGATTTGTAACTATTACAGGGATATTTTGTTTTCTTGCAATTTCATTTAATGTTCTTAATTGTCTGGCGAGTTTTCTATTTACTTCTTTTATTTTTTCATCTTCTCCTGTCTTTATTGCGTCGCCGAGTTCAAGGCGGTAGAGCATAGCGATGCTGTCTATTATAATTAGAGTTATGTCTCCTTTTTTTACATATTTTAGAAGTTTGCCAAAATCAAGTTCTTGTTCTTCAAATGAGGTTGGTTTTAATAATAAGATATTTTTTAATACATCTTCAAAAACTTCGGGGTTTTTAGATAAAAGTTGTTTTATTCTGTCAATTGAGAACCCTCCTTCTGTATCCATGTAGATTACTTTATTTCCTTTTTTTGCCTGTGAAACCGCTACAAGCAATGTGAGGTTTGTTTTTCCAGAGCCACCGGGGCCATATAAAGTTGAGATAATATCGTTTTCATATCCTCCAAAAAGGAATTTGTTTAAGTCATATGAACCTGCGGAGATTTTGTTCCTCATTTAATTTTATTGCTTGAGATGTATAAAAGAATTTATATTGTGCTTCGCACAGATGGGCAATCTTTGATTGCTTCTTATTGTGGTGTCCTAGCGGACAATGGAATTAATTAAATCGCGGGTTTATGCTTTGTTAATAAAAATTTAGAGAAAAACTTTCTGTTACTTCATCTTTTTGAAATCGTCTGTAACTTTGTCAAGTTCTTTTTCTATTGTTGATATTGCTTTTTGAAGAAGTTTTTTTGGATTATCTGCTTCAATATGCAGGACAGGCGGTTTCGAGGGGTGTTCTCGTCTCCAAGCTGCAAGTTTTGCCCCTTCTTTGTTTAGATAGACCCTAAGCAGTTCTGCAATTGTGAGGTTATCTATTTCTATGTCTAATAAATTTTTGTCTTCTTTGACTATATTTATGTTCATAGAATTATATGTTGAACCTATATTTAAAAGGTTTTGGTTTATTGGCTTTTGCAAAATTTCATTAAAGAAAACTTCTATTATAAGCAATTAGTTTAAAGCAATTTTTTGGTTAAAGATTTGCTTGACTTCCATATTTCCGCGCTGTTTCAACTTGCCTTTTTGATGATTCCTTAACTTTACTAATTCTTTTATTTATAGTGGTTTCAGCAAAGCAGGTTTATGGTTTTAATGACTCTATTTTAGATGTTTCGTCTTTTTTTATTTTGATTACATTATCTACAAAGCCCTCTATTTTCTGCTCGTGTGAGACGAGGATTATTTGCTCTGCTTCAAGTTGTTGGAAGATATCGCGCATTTTATCAAGCTGTTCTGCTGAGAAGCCGTCTGTTGGTTCATCTAAAATAAGAATGTCTTTTGTTTTTATTTTTGATAAAAGTGAGTTTAGAACTTGATTTAATGCCAATCTATATGCAAGGGCGACTGCGGTTCTTTCCCCTCCTGAGAGGAATTCATAATCAATTTCATAATCCTGATTTTGGATTATCGGGGTGAAATCTTCATCTAATCTGACAGACAAACTATCTGAAACTAAAATGGAAAACCATTCATTGAAAATTTTTGAGAATTCATTTCTTAATTTTATGAGAACATTTGATTCTGTTAATGTGATTAAAGAAAGAAATTTTACTTCTAACCAGTCTTGTAATTGGCGAAGATAATTAATTTGCGAGCGGATTTTTTCTTTTTCTTTTATCTCTTTATCAAGATTTTCAAGCTGATTTTTTAAAATTTCTAATTCTCGTTTTTTCTCTGCTAAAGAAATTTCAGCCTGCCTTAATTTTGCATTAATTTGCTCAAATTCTGTTTTATGCTGTTCATAGATTTTTTCTGTTTCTTTGAATTCTTGAATTTTTTTGTTTGTTTGATTTATTTTTTCATTTAAGGAATCTATTTCATTTAAGGTTCTGTCTAAGATGAATGTGTCTGATTTTATTTTTGTTTCTATTTGTTTTTGATGTTCAAATTTTATTTTATTTGCCTCTAAAGATTGAAGGTCCTTCTCATAACCCCTAATTAATTCTTTTTCCTTTTCTATATCTTTTATAGTCTGATTTTTTTCAAATATTTTTGGTTCGATTTCTCTTTCAATTGATTGGAGTTCATATTGAGTATTTTTTGAAATTTTTTCTTTATACTCCTGACTGACTGGCTGAAAACAAGTTGGGCAGTTTTCTAATGAATTTATTTTTTCATTTAACTCCTGAGATTGCTCTTTTTTCATATTTAGTTTTGAAATTTGTGAGTTTATATTCAGAAATTTGGCGTTTAGTTCTTCGATGAGAGTTTTATGTTTATCGAGGAGATTTTTTGTCTGGATAATCTGTTCAGGTTCAAATTCAATTTTTTCTTTTATCTGGTTTTTGGCTTGAAGAATTTCTCGTTTTAACCTTTCCGCAAGTTCCTGTTTTCCCCTTAATTCAGTTTTATTATTTGACAATTGCAAATCTAAAAATTGTTTTTGCTTGATTTTTTCCTGGATTTCGTTGAGTTTCGCATTTATTTCATTTTTTTGTTTCTCAAAATTTGAGACCTCTATTTGAAGATTGTTTACCTGCTTGCTTAATTGAATTTTATTTTCGGTTTGTTGAACAAGTTTTTCTTTTAAGTGGTTTAATTGAGTGATTTCAGCTTCTTTTATTTTGATTGCAAGTTTTATTTTTTGAAGAAATATTTGGGAGTTTTCCTTAATTCTCTTGTATCTATCGATTCCAAAGATGTAGCGGAGGGTATCGAGACGAATTTCTGGGCGTTCCTGGATTATTGACTTCATTTCTTCCTGCGGGGTATAAACTGTGAATTTATAGAGAAGATTTGACTTTTTTACAAATTCTTTTGGGTATTTTAATAATGATATCACCCTGTTTTTCATTTCCGAGGTGGATAATTCCTCTCTGTCTCCGTCGATAGTTATTGCATTAAAGTCCTGAGTTATTGACTTTCCTCGTTTTAAACTTCGTTCCAGGATAATTGATTTTCCTTCAACTTCAAGTTCTAAATAAACAGATGCGGTATCTTTGCCTTGCCTTAAGATAGACGCGCCTTTTTGCCCCGGTTGAAGCCCAAATAATGCGAATTGAAGAGCAAGAAGAATTGAAGTTTTGCCTGCACCGATATCTCCTGAAAGGAGTATTGACCCCTTTGGGAATTCTATTTCTAATTCATTGTAACTTCTTATGTTTTTGAGTTTGAGTTTTTTAAATAACATCAGATAAATTGAGCAGTTTATTTAGTTCATCCATTAATCTCGATTCAAAGGTTTGGGATTTTTCATCTTCATTTTTCTCTATTGAAAGGATGTTCATTAGTTGAGGCAGGAATTTATTGAAATCTTCTGGATTTTTTTCTATATATTCCTGAATAATTTTTTCTTCAACATTTTCTACGTCGTGAGCATCAATTTGAATTTCTGCTTCTTTGATTTTTAATGCAGAGATATTTCTTAAAAAAGAGAAGGCGGCTTTTTTGTTAAGGACAAAATCTTCTATTTCATTGAATCTAATGTCTCCGGATTTTCCCTGTGTTAATGTTCCTGTCAATTTTAGAAGGACTATTTTATCCTTGAGATTCGATTTGTCCAACTGATTAATTATATTTTCAGTTGCTGTTAGTGCATTTGTTATTTCTATTTTAAATAAAAGAACTTCTTTTAATGGAAGTGTGATGCTTTTGGTTTTAATTTTTCCAGATTCTATCTCTACAAGATGAAAACTGCCATATTTTAAGTCTATGAGTTCCTGGAAATTATTTGGAAAAGTTGGACCTGGATAAACATAGATTGCATTTGCCTCTCTTATTTCAAATCTTTGGTGGAT
>JAFCDU010000052.1 GCA_017609535.1 Candidatus Pacearchaeota archaeon
AACAAAGGAACATCAAAGCATCAATTACAAAGTTGACTTTTGATTTATTAAACATGAATTCCCTCCTTTTTCAGAAGTCACTATTTCGGCTAACGGTCTGGGCTATGAGCAGTGCGGGTTTTGAAAACTTTCACTGTGTAACCACCGGTATGCTTTTTTATTGATTTCATTTTGTATTTACCTGTTTCGCCCGCATTGCTTATGAGCCTGTGTTGTGCCGTCGTGCTTTTTTATATTTGAAATATCACTTCTCTCAGATATAACCATTTTGAAAGTTTTGCATATACTTCAGTTACGGAATTTCCTTTAAATTCTTTTTTATCATCCAATAAGTCTCTCATAAATGAATCATAAATCTCGCTCTTGATTTTAAGACTTACTGGATTTGTCTTTCGGTCATAAACAGTGATTTTACCTGAATATTCAATCCATTCTTTAGCTCTCAAGTGTTTGCCATAGATTTCTTCTTTCGATTGATATAGAATTTTTGCTTTTGGCATAATTGTGAATTAGAAATCAATTTTTTTATATGCAAAACATTTAAATTCCTTTTCGTCCTTTTGGTCAAACCGATTCATATTACAAAGCAATTCCTCGTTTGGGTCATCATCATGTACGCAAGTCAAACACAAAGATGGTTTTTTAATCAGTTCGCTGTTTATTTCATATCCATCGTCATCAAAGAATCCATGAATCTCGTTTGGTTTCATTTTATCAATGTGTCTTTGACCTTTTTTATTTGCTTGTTTTTTTATTGCTGAATCAATTTCATAATCATCAGTTGGTTCATTTTCCCCCGTGATACAAGTAAAACAGCTATTTCCAACAGCGGCAGAACCAATCACCCAGATGTCATTCCCACAAGAACACTTAATGCCATTTTTATAATCTTTCAATGCACTTTTAAGTCTTTTCTCCAAATCATTTTTGTTTTCAGATGGATTACTTTTTAAGTGTAGTTCCACATATTTTTTTATAGATATTTTCTTAAATCCCATAATCTCTATTTTGTCTGAACAAACTGAGAACGAGCTTTTCCATCATTTTTTATTCCTCTCAGCCTACAATATTCCATTAATTCATCCAAATCTACAACAATATCAACAACATCGAATCCCTGATTGGTTAAATCTCGTTTTGTTTTTTCAAATTCTTTATGCCAATCATGCCATGTATCATGCATACTTTCACGGTCAGCAATTATCTTGACGAATCGTTTCCAATCCTTTTTCCTGTAATATGCTAATTTAATTCCTATCATAATGTTTCGGTTCTCTGACGGCATGCGGCACAACGTTTTGCAGCTATGACCCGTGCGAGGCACGAGCATGGGTTATGAGGTGCTGTTGGTGTGCGTTATTTATTTTTATTAAACTCATCTATCAATTTTAGTGCTTTTTTCTTATCCTTTTCTAAAACTACAACTTCTACTGGTTCAAATCCTCCAGGCGAAACATGCCAAGGAGCAATCGTCCCCATTAATTGGTTCTTCAAATTAGCCATAATTCCATAATCATTAAGAATATCTTTAATGATTTCAGAGTCAATTTGGTTACCTTTAAATACAACGATTAATTCAGAGTCCATTATTTTACTTAATTAAATTTTTATATTGATTTCCAATTGGAATAAAATCTTATCGTTTTTGCGTTTTATAATTGAGACTAACGTCAAATATTGTTGTTTTTAATCTGTATCCCTTTAATCATAGTCTATTCAGTAATATTTTGCTCTAAATTTTTATAAAATCCCCTAAAATTTTTCACGTTAGCAAGAGAAATTAATCTCGTTTTCGTGATGTGGGGAATGCACACCAACGGTCTGGCTATGGGTAGTGGCGTGGGTGAAGCCAGTTACTTTCAGCCAGGATCCGGGTTTTATTTTTTGTCTTAATTTTCATTTTAAGTATTCAGGCGCCATTGCCTATAGCCCTTGTTGAACTAAACCTCCCTGCGGTCGGTGGTTTTTTTTACCGATCCGCAGAGAAGTTGCACTTTTGCAGGATTATTAATTAAACATTTGTAATATGACAAATTTAAAAAAAAGATTCTTACAAGAATCAATTCTTCGCAATTTAA
>JAFCDU010000013.1 GCA_017609535.1 Candidatus Pacearchaeota archaeon
AAATTCTTATAAGGGGCAATTCATTCTCGCAAAAATGAATGTAGAGGAAAATCAGGAAAAACCTGCTGAGTATGGGATTATGTCTATTCCTGCAGTAAAATTTTTTAAGAATGGAGAGATTGTTGATGAGTTTGTTGGTTTAATGCCAGAAGAACAGATTAAAAAAGTTATTGATGAGAATTTGGATGGTGTTGATTAACCTCTCATGACTTTCTGTAACTCGGAATGTTGATAGAACGCTGGCTTGAAGAAAATAATGTTTATATAATTTTTTAGATTGGGAAGTTCCAACAACAAAATGGATAATGTTTTTTGAAAAAATTGAGGCAGATAAAAAATTTATCATGCTCATGGAAAATTTATACAAGCAGGAATCGGGGCTGGCAGAAATATAAAAATGTATTAGGTTATAGCAGGGTTTCTGATTAATAATTTAGAATCTTATTTTAATGATGGTGGTTAGAAAATACTAATTCCCTCTTCTTCTATTGGCTCTTAAACTTGGCCTCACTTTTGGCGCCTTAACAGCAGAATTTCTTAATCCCCTTGCTTTCTTTCCAGAACTTGTAATCCCCCTGAATGCCTTGCCTTTAGTTGATTTAACCAATTTTCCAAGTTGTTTATCTTTTTTCAAGGAAACCCTGTCTGCCAAAATAACTTCATAAAAATAATATTTTCCGTCCTTTCCAATTTGATAACTTCCAACTATTTCCATATTCCTGTATCTCCTCGCAACTCTTTGTTCAGCAACCTCTTTGTAATTCATTTTTAAAACCTTTCTTATCCCCATTCTTTTTGTCCTCCTACCTTTCCGAGGTCTTGTCTTCTTCCGACCACCCCTAAGAATCCTGGCTCTAACAACAATAATTCCTTTTTTAGCTTTGTATCCCAGACTTCTTGCCCTGTCTAATCTTAATGGCTTCTCAACTTTTTCAATTGAGTTGGATTTTCTCCATTCAATCATACGACTACGCAAAATATTTTTATCTGGTTTTTTCCATGCTTCTCTTAAATATTTCGCAATTCCCATGTTTATTGTTGTAAATTTTGGTTTTTAAAACTTGTTAAACAATATGAGCCGGACCCCTGCCTGTCTCAGCTTTCTTTAAGAAAGTGACAATATGCTTCTAACGAAACATACTCTTATAAGAGCAGTGCTCTAACCTGGCTGAGCTATGGGCTCATATATAGTCGACATCACAGATACTTATAAGCTTTTTTATATGTATCTTCATTAATAATCTATAAAATCAAGAGAGTAATAATCTTCATTTAAATCTCTAAGAGATTATTAAATCATTAATATTAAAAAACTATTTTTCTTATCAAAATCATGTTACTCGGACTTGTAGGAAAGCCGTCTTGCGGGAAGTCGACATTTTTCAAAGCTGCGACTCTGGCTGAGGTTTTGATTGCTGCTTATCCATTTGCGACAATAAAACCGAATCACGGAATTGGCTATGTTAGAATTGATTGTATTGATAAAGAATTGGGTATTCAATGCCAGCCCAGAACAGGATTTTGTTTAAATGGGCAGAGGTTTGTGCCTGTTGAGTTGATGGATGTCGCAGGACTTGTTGAAGGGGCGTCAGAAGGTAAAGGTTTGGGTAATCAGTTTTTAGATGAGTTGAGGCAGGCAGATGTTTTTATTCATATTATTGATATCTCTGGTACAACTGATGAAGAAGGGAAGGAAACAGAAGGATATGACCCTTTGAAAGACGTTAAGATGCTGGAGAAGGAGTTAGATGCCTGGTATTTTGGAATTTTAAAGAAGGTTTGGAAAACCTTTGCCAGAACTTTGCAGATGGAGAAGGGAAACTTTGCTGCTGCTGTTGCCAGGCAGTTTTCCGGCTTGAAGGTTTCAGAAAATCATGTTAAATCCGTGCTGTTAAAATTAAAGTATGATGCTGAGAGGCCGGCAGAATGGAGTGATGAGCAGATTAAAAATTTTGCTCGTGAATTAAGGCATTTGACAAAGCCGATGATTCTTGCTGCGAATAAAATTGATAAACCTTCTGGTAGGAAGAATTTTGAGAGGTTGAAGAAAGAATATCCTGAGTTGATTGTTGTTCCTTGCAGTGCAGATTCTGAATTGGCTTTAAAGGAGGCATCTAAGGCAGGTTTGATTGACTATGTCCCAGGAGACAAGGATTTTAAAATTTTGAAAGATTTAAGTGAGAAACAGAAAGACGCTCTTGAGATGATTAAGAAAGATGTTTTAGAGATTTACGGTTCCACAGGAGTTCAGGAAGTTTTGAACAGGGCTGTTTTTGATTTATTGAGATATATTGCAATTTTTCCTGCTGGAGGGGATTTGAAAGATAGCAAGGGGAGAGTTTTGCCTGATTGTTATTTAGTTCCTGAAGGCACAACTGCTTTGGAGTTTGCCTATCATATTCATTCTGATTTAGGGGATAATTTTGTGAAGGCAGTTGATGTTAGAACTAAAAAGGCAGTTGGCAAGGAGCATGTTTTGAAGCATCGTGATGGGGTGGAGATTTTGACACGATAAAATTCAAATTAATATCTCCTAATTTTTGCGGTTGATTTCAAACTTTAATCAATGCAAAATTAAGTGCTTATTTTACTTTCATAAAAAATAAAACGATGGTGTAATTACTCTTCACGCATTGGACGCGCTTTGCTGACTTTTAATGCCCGGCCTTCAACTTCTTTCCCATCCATTTCAGAAATTGCTTTTTGTGCAGATTTGTCTGTTGCGAAAGTAACAAAACCAAAACCTTTTGAACGTCTTGTGAATTTGTCTGTAATAACATTCGCTTCAGTAACATCTCCATAAGAAGAAAATAATTCCTTAAGCTTTACATCATCAACACTCCAAGGCAGATTTCCTATATAAAGTTTCATATATCCTCCAGTAATTTAATTAGAATTAACCATTTTAACTATCATTAGAATAAACACCAAACTATGTTTTTAAAAGTTTAGTTTCTGCTGTTTAATGGTTTTGATAAAATAATAAGCTTTTTTTAAAAGTTCTTTATTTGATTTAATTTTTATATATTTTTCAGATTCTTTCAATGTTACAAATTTAAAATCTTCATGTTCGTGGGAGATTTTAACTTTTTTTGCTGATTTTTTAGGGATTTCAGCTAAAAAATAAACTGCATGTTTTCTGACTTTTTCTTTTTCCTTATTAATATAAAACCACCGCTGTTCTTGTTTAAATCCATTTATTAATTTAATTGAAACCCCTGCTTCTTCTTTTGCCTCTCTTATTGCGGTTTTTTTAGGTGTTTCATTTGGTTCAATCCATCCTTTTACAAATCCCCAATATGTTGTGTATTTTAAAATTAGGAAATGGGGTTCTTTGTCAAGGTAAAAAATAATTGCCCCTGCAGAATTTTCATTAATCATATAAATCTATAAATAATAGCGTTTTAATAATTTTATGAAAATTAATATAAAAGTTAAGCCGGGTTCTGCTGAACAATCAATAGTTAAGATTGATGAAAATAATTATAAGGTGAATTTGAAATCTGCTCCTGAGAAAGGAAAAGCAAATTTGGAATTGCTGAAATTATTAAAGAAAGAATTTGGAAAGCAGGCGAAAATTATAAAAGGTTTTTCGTCGAGAAATAAGGTAGTTGAGATATGAAAGCTTATAAATTGAAGAAGGATAGAAGAACAGAAACTATAGTTATGCCTGGAAAATTTTTTATAGAAAGATACAAAGGGATTAAAGGTTATTTTTATAGAATTGAAAGAGATTTGGATGAAGTAGATGACTGGACATCAAAAGCAGCAAAAGAGTATTTTAGAGGGAATAATTGTTCAAGAGATATTCCTTCATGGGTTTTATATGATTTAGATAAAATGGATTTAGAAAGAGATCCAATGATTTTGGAATTAACTTTAAAAATTTTTGAAAGATGGGAATAAAATATAAAATTGCTGAGGATATAAAAGAAATTGCTGAGGAAATTGTTGATAAACTTGGATGGTTGCATATTCGTCTGGAAGATGTTGGGTTTGTTCGGAGTTTTGGTTCTAAATCAAGAGGCACGATTGCCCGGTGCCATGCTATGGGCAAGGCGATGCAGGTTGCCCTTGATAGGAGGGGATTTTATTTAATTGAAGTGATTTCCGAGAGATTTGATAAACTTCCTGAAGACGAGAAAATCAAGGTTCTAATTCATGAACTTATGCACATTCCAAAAAGTTTTGGCGGGGGGTTTAAACATCATAATGTTGTCTGTGAGAAAAATGTTAAGAAAGTTTTTGAACATTATCAGAAGTTGAAAGGTAAAAAATGACTTTGAAAAATTTTACTTACTATAATAATGGAAAGAAGAAAACAATAAAAGTTAAATTTTGCATTTCACTCCTCTCCAAATTCATTGGTTTGATGTTCAAAAAAAATTCTCCGCCTTTGTTATTTGTATTCAGCAAAGAGAAAAAGAGACTTTCTATTCATTCTTTTTTTTGCAGTCCATTTACAGCCATTTGGCTTGATAAAGACAAGAAGGTTACAAAAATTAAACAAGTTAAATCGTGGATTCCTAAAATTTCCGGGAGAGGGCAATATTTATTAGAAATTCCGACGGAAACTACGCAAAAATGAAAACTCCGACGACGAAAGGTTTAAATATTAAACGAACCTTTTAAATTAGCTTTAAGGTTCAAATGGAAAATTGTCATTCGGTTTTTCATAAAAAGTGAAAGGAGGTTGATAAAAATGGGAAAAGTTGTTGTAAAGAACGCTGTTAAAAGAAAACCAGGACATTTATATTATGTAGATGGGAAGGGAAATGTTTGTGAGGCTGTAATGGCTCGAGGCGGAAGAAAAAAGAAGAAGAAGGCCACTAAGAAAAAAACAGCTAAAAAGAAGAAGAAAAAGCGATAAAATTTTAAATTAAATTTTTTAAATTTATACTCATGAGCCAGAGGGGAGCTGGCTCATAATCTTTTATTAAGATTTTTATATACTTGTTCTGTTATGTTTTTATGAAATACATTTTAGGAATTGAATCAACTGCTCATACTTTTGGACTTGCTGTTTTGGATAAGAAAGGAAAGATTTTGTCTGATGTTAAGGATATGTATACTACTAAATCCGGCGGGATTATTCCTATGGAGAGTGCACGGCATCACAAAAAAGTATCTTGGAAACTTTATGAGAAACTTATTAAAGACGCTGGGATAGATGAATCTGAAATTCAAGTTATTGCATTTTCTAATGCGCCTGGGCTTGCTCCTTGTTTGATTGAGGGAATGAAATTTGCAAAAGAGATTTCTCAAAGATTAAGGATTCCACTTGTTCCTGTTAATCACTGCATTGCTCATTTGGAGATTGGGGAAATTACAGGAGCAAAAGACCCTGTTTTGCTTTATGCTTCTGGAGCGAATACGCAGATAATTGCTTATGAAGCTGGGAAATACAGAATTTTTGGGGAGACTCTGGATTTGGGGGTTGGGAATTTTATTGATACTTTTGCCAGATTGATTGGAATTGGATTTCCCGGAGGACCCAAGATTCAAAAACTTGCAGAAAAAGGGACGAATCTTATTGAACTGCCTTATTCAATTAAGGGAATGGATGTTTCATTTTCAGGAATTCAGACAAAATTAAAACATATGGTTGAATCTGGCAAATATAAGATTGAAGATTTGGCTTTTTCATTGCAAGAGACGGTTTTTGCAATGTTGGTTGAGGCGGCTGAAAGGGCTTTGGCTCATACTGGCAAGAGGGAGTTGCTTTTGGGGGGCGGGGTTGGTTGCAACTCAAGATTGCAGGAGATGGCTAAAATTATGTGCATGGAGAGGGGCTGTAAGTTTTTTTGCCCTGACAAGAGCTTATTAGTTGATAATGCTGGGATGATTGGGTATTTGGGGCTGAAGATGTTTAAGTCAGGATTAGGTTTTAAGAAAAAGGATTTTGATAAAGTTGATATTGCTCCGAGGGAGAGGACAGATGAGGTTGAAGTCAGCTGGAAATAGAAAATTATATTAAGTTGTTTTTCTTTGGAATATTATTGCCTGAAAAATATATCCTCCCTCTGAAAATCAAGGTTTATGATACTGGGCGTCATTTTAATTTTTCATATTTATTTAGTTGTTATGAAAGTTCTGAAGAAATGCTTGGTGATAGGGATAAACGGATGCGACTTTTGTATTCTGGAGAGATAGGAAAATTGGAAGCAGCATTGAGATTGACGATTTCTATTTTGGAAAAAAAGTTGGATTGCCCTGAACGGCGTTTTTTGCCTGGCCTTAGGAACTCCCTTGTGGTTTTGGAAGCGATGGATTTTGTTATTGAAAATTAAAAAACTTTATAAACCTAAATCCCAATCAAATATTACCGATGACTGGTTATCCAGGAGGAAACTTCTAATCAGTCTATGGTTAAGTTTAATATAAACATCATTCACTATTTAAATGGCAAAGGACATATACTCCATTATAGAGAAGGCAAATAAATCGGGCAAGATAGACAAAGGCATAAATGAAACTACGAAGGCAATTGAAAGAGGGATTGCAAAACTTGTTGTGATTGCTTCAGATATAGAACCAAAAGAATTGACACAGCACATTCCTATTTTATGCAAGGAGAAAGGTATAAAATTAATTGAAGCAGATTCAAAACAGAAGCTTGGTGTTGCAGTTGGGATAAATGTTTCTTGTTCTGCAGTCGCGGTTATTGATGCTGGGGAAGCTAAAGCTGATATTGATGCTTTGAAGTGATTGAAGAAAATGGCAAAAACACAAAAACCGAAAGATGCTAAACAAACACCTTCAAAAGATTCTGATAAAATTATGGAGGAAGGCGGGGCAGTGCCTGCTGTTGTCGAGGTGATTGTTGGAAGGACTGGAACAAGAGGGGAGATTACGCAGGTTAAGTGCAGGATTTTAAGAGGTAAAAATAAGGGAAAGCAGATAAGGAGGAATGTTCGTGGTCCAGTAAGAAAAAGGGATATTCTGATGTTGAGGGAAACTGAAATTGAAGCAAGAAGATTGCAGAAAAAAATAAGCAAGGGGGCTTTTAGTTAAAATGGATAATGTTGGCAATTACTATACGATGATGGATATAATGTTTGATAGAGAGATAATACCTGATGGAGATGTAATACCAATAGCATTGCCAGAGGGGGTTTGTCTTTCAAAAGCTATTAATGCGATATATACTCAACAAACTATTAATGCTTTGAGAATCACCTCACCTGATATTGGTTCATTTTTAATTGTTCCACGGAATGTTTTAGATTATATGCCAGATTCTAAAAAAGAAAGGGCAAAACCTAAATTATAGGAGAAAAAATAAAATGCCGAGATGTTCGTTTTGCAAAACACAATATCCAATAGAAAAAGGAATCACCGTTGTTCAGAAAGACGGCACTCCAAAACATTTTTGCTCTTCAAAATGCAGGAAAAATTCTGAGATGGGCAGAGATTCAAGAAAAGTTAAGTGGGTAAAGAAGCAGAAAAAGGGAGAAGAGTAAAACACAATAATTTTCATAATATTTTTATTTTATCGACGATAAAAGCCCCAGAAACCTTTATAAACTAAGTTTCATTTTTCTATATATCTAAGAGAAAAAATTCTCTTGAATTTGCCTAATAAATCATAGAAAAGAGTGGAGACTATAAGATGTCAGACGAAAAAAACGACTATTCTGCAAAGGACATAAAGATACTTGAGGGTCTGGAAGGGGTCAGGAAGAGGCCAGCGATGTATATTGGGAGTACTGGGAAAGAAGGGCTTCATCATATGATTTATGAAGTTGTTGATAATTCTGTTGATGAGTGCCTCGCGGGGGTTTGCAATTATATCTGCGTCAGCATAAATAAAGACGGCTCTGTAACTATTGAGGACAACGGGCGGGGAATGCCTGTTGATATTCATCCTGTTTATAAAAAACCTGCAATGGAGATTATTGTGACAAAACTTCATGCTGGCGGGAAATTTGACAATAAAGCATATGCTGTGTCTGGCGGTTTGCATGGAGTGGGAATCAGTGTTGTTGCGGCTTTGTCAAAAAAAATGAATGTAGAGGTTTATAAAGACGGGAAAATCTATTCGCAAAATTACAAGATTGGCAAACCGATTGATAAGGTTCATGTTATTGGAAAATGCGACAAAAGCAAGACAGGGACAAAAGTGAGTTTTTTTCCAGATGATAAAATTTTTTCTACAACAGAGTTTGATTACAACACGCTTGCTACAAGATTCAAGGAGATTTGTTTTTTGAATGCTGGTTTGAGAATTATTTTTAAAGACGAGAAAAAAGGAAAAAAAGAGGATTTTCATTACGCAGGCGGTTTGCGGGAATTTATCCAATGGCTGAATCGGACAAAAAGCGTCCTTCACAAACCAATTTATTTTAAAAGACAACAGGGCAAGGTTATAGTTGAATTGGTTATTCAATACAATGATTCTTATAATGAGAACATTCATGGATTTGTTAATACGATCAATACGATAGAAGGGGGGACTCATGTTGCAGGTTTTAAATCTGCTTTGACCAGGGTGATTAATGATTATGCAAACAAGAAAGGAATTTTGAAGAATGAAAAATTACAGGGGGACGATGTCAGAGAGGGGCTGACTGCAATTATTTCGTTGAGATTGCCTGAACCTCAATTTGAAGGGCAGACAAAAACAAAACTTGGAAATTCAGAAATAAAGGGGATTGTTGATTCACTTGCAACAACTGCGCTGTCTGAATATTTTGAAGAAAATCCTGCTGTTGCAAAAAAAATAGCCCAGAAATCTGCAGCTGCTTTAAAGGCAAGAAAGGCGGCGAAAAAAGCCAAGGAATTAGTAAGAAGAAAAAGTGCTTTTGGCTCTTCTGGTCTGCCTGGAAAATTGGCTGATTGTTCTTCAAGAAAAAAGGACAAGACAGAGCTGTATATTGTTGAGGGGCAGTCTGCTGGGGGGACTGCTAAGGGGGCAAGGGACAAGGAATTTCAGGCAATACTTCCATTAAAGGGGAAAATCTTGAATGTTGAAAAAAGCAATCCTGCGAAAGCTCTTTCCTCAGAGGAAATTGCTAATTTGATTACTGCAATCGGGACGGGTGTGGGGGATAATTTTGACATCTCCAAACTTAGATATAATAAAATTATAATTATGGCTGACGCTGATGTTGACGGCCAGCATATTAAGACACTGCTTCTGACTTTATTTTACAGATATGTCCCTCAATTAATTGAAGAAGGGCATATTTTTGTTGCTGTTGCTCCATTATATAAAATTAGAAAGGGGACAAAAGATTATTATGCCTATACTGAAGAGGAAAGAAAAAAGCTTATTGACAAATTGGGAAAAGTAGAGGTTTCAAGGTTTAAGGGTTTGGGCGAGATGAATGATTCTCAATTATGGAATACAACTATGAACCCAAAAACAAGAATTTTAAAGCAAGTTTCTGTTGAAGATGCTGTTGAAGCAGATGAAACCTTTTCAGTTTTAATGGGAGATGCTGTTGCTCCAAGAAGAAAGTTCATTGATGAAAATGCAAAGGAGGCTGTTTTGGATTTATGATGGCAAAGGAAATTAAAGTATATTTTTGTCCGAAGTGCAATGACTTGAATGTGAAGCACCCATTTGGTTTAAGAAACTTATTTGGAATTATACCAAAATGGAAATGTAGTAATTGTGGTTTTCAAGCACCTGTTTTTCCTATGATGGTTGTTAATACTGATAAATTAGATAAGATGATTGAAAAAGAAAATAAAAAAGTGAAGGAAAAAGGGAAAGGCAAGGCAATAATTATTTGTCCTGAATGCAAATCAGAAAATATCACACCTTATATGAGATGGAAAGGAGATAATAGATATTTATGTAAGAATTGTGGTTATCAGGGATTTAATTTTTTGGAAAAGATTAAAACTAAATCAAGGAAGAAAAAATGACACCAGAAGAACTAAAAGCAAAACGAGAAGAAATGAAAAATAATATTGAAGCGAAGGAATTGATTGATGCTGAAATTTCCAGTGAGATGAGGAAAGCTTACATTAATTATGCGATGAGTGTTATTGTTGCCAGGGCTCTGCCTGCTGCTGAAGATGGTTTAAAGCCGGTTCATCGTAGGATTTTGTGGGCGATGCACCAAATGGGGTTGCAACATAATAAGCAGACGAAAAAATCCGCAAGAATCGTCGGTGATGTTTTAGGTAAGTTTCATCCTCATGGTGATGTTGCTGTTTATGATGCTATGGTCAGGATGGCTCAGGATTTTTCATTGAGATATCCTTTAATTAAGGGGCAGGGAAATTTTGGAAGTATGGACGGCGACCCTGCAGCTGCTATGAGATATACAGAGGCAAAAATGAATAAGATTTGTGAAGAACTTTTACAGGATATTGAGAAAAAGACCGTTAAGATGCTGCCGAATTTTGACAATTCTCTTGAAGAGCCGGAGGTTTTGCCTGGAAAACTTCCTAATCTGCTTTTGAATGGGGCGTCGGGGATTGCGGTTGGAATGGCGACAAATATGCCAACTCACAATCTAATAGATACCTGCGACGCGATTCTTGCTTATATTGACAATCCTAAAATTGAAATTGATAAATTGATTGAAAAGATTAAAGCACCTGATTTCCCGACAGGAGGTTATGTTTCCGGGGATATAGAACAGATTTACAAAGAAGGGCGGGGGAGGTTGATTTTAAGAGGCAAGACAAGAATAGAAGATAAGAAGAAAATTAGAATCATAATCACGGAGATTCCATACCAAGTTAATAAGGCGGGATTAGTTGAAGAAATTGCAACTCTGGCTAAGGAGAAAAAACTGCCTGATATTTCTGACTTAAGAGATGAATCAGCAAAAGGCGACATTAGAATTGTTATTGAATTGAGAAAGGGGGCAGAGCCGAAATTTACAATTAATCGCTTATACAAATATACTAAATTGCAGACAAACTTTGATGTTAATTTTGTCGCTCTGGTTGATGGGCAACCAAGACAGCTTAATCTAAAACAAATTATAGAGACTTATGTCAATCATCGAAGGAAAATTATCCGAAAGAGAACTGAATTTGATTTGGACAAGGCAGAGAGGAGACTGCATATTGTTGAAGGACTTTTAATTGCACAGAAGAATATTGACGAGATTATAAGATTAATTAAAAAGTCAAAAGGAACTGCAGAGGCGTCGGAGGTTTTGCAGAAAAAATTTTCACTTACTCAGAAACAAGCGCAGGCAGTTTTGGAAATCAGACTGCAAAGTTTGACTTCATTGGAATATGAAAAACTGAAAAAAGAGGAGAAGGATTTGAAAGAATTGATTGAAAAATTAAAGAAAATTCTTTCAGATGAAAAAGAAATTTTGAACATTATCAAGGCCGAGTTGAGAGAATTAAAAAAGAATTATGGCGATGACAGGAAAACT
Source organism: Candidatus Pacearchaeota archaeon (assembly GCA_017609535.1). Classification (GTDB taxonomy): domain Archaea; phylum Nanobdellota; class Nanobdellia; order Pacearchaeales; family GW2011-AR1; genus JAFCDU01. Next base: position 11,355 of record JAFCDU010000013.1, read on the forward strand.
TCAGTAATGCAAAGTGTTAAGGCAATTGAAGAGAAGGATTTGGTAAGCAAGAAAGATGTTGTTGTGACTATTACGGATAAGGGCTATATTAAGCGAATGGATTTGAAGCAATACAAGGAGCAGAATCGGGGCGGTAGGGGGGTGATTGGAACTGAACTTGCAACAGGCGACTTTGTAAAAGAGCTACTAACCTGTTCTACTCATGATTACCTTTTGTTCTTTACAACACGAGGGAGAGTTTTATGGTTAAAGGCATATCAGGTTCCTGAAATTGCAAAATACAGCAAGGCAAAAGCATTAGTAAATCTTCTTCAATTAAGAGATGAGCAAATTAGTTCTGTTATTTCTGTAAAGAAATTTGAAGATTATTTAATCATGGCAACTAAAAAAGGAATTGTTAAGAAAATTAAATTAGAACAATTTTCCTCACCGCGAAAAGGTGGGATTAAAGCGATTAATCTTGAAGGAAAAAATGATTCTTTGATTAGTGTTCAGAGAGTTAGAGATAATCAAGAGGTTTTACTTGTTACTAAGAAAGGGCAGGCATGCAGATTTAATTCTGATAATGTTCGGGCTATTGGAAGGGCAGGTTATGGGGTTGCTGGAATCAAATTAAATAAAGACGATGAAGTTGTTTCATTGGAGGTTTTGCCGATGGAAAATGTTAAAGATTATTCAATCTTGACAATTACAAAGAAGGGCTATGGAAAGAGGACAAATATTGAGGATTATAGATTGACTGCAAGGGGTGGGAAGGGGGTGATTAATATGAAAGTCACAGACAAGACCGGCGAGGTGATAACTTCCCAATCTGTAAAAGACAACGACACCATAATTGTTACAACAGCAAAGGGGATTGTCATGAGAACTGGGTTGAAGAATATAAGGGTGATGGGGCGGGCAACTCAAGGAGTTAGAGTTATTAAACTTGGTGCTGGAGATTTTGTAACTGATTTGGTTAGAGTGCCTTCCTTTTGTCTTCTTTTTTAATTCTTTTATGCTTGAGTAGAATGCATTCCATGCTACATTAATCATATAACCAATTATAAGATAGACAATCAGGTCTAAAAATAATCCTTTGAATTGAATAGGCATCTCATCTGCCTGTGTTAAATTCACCTTGAAAAATGTCCATGGAATACCGATTTTTATTTCAAGATTTCCTTCTATATTTGAAAAATTGGTGAATTTCGCCCAAGGAAGCATAATGATTCCAAAGATAATTACCAGAAGGAATATTACAGCAACAGAATATCCCAGAAGTTTTCCAGGAACAAACTCTTTTGGAATTGTCTTGACAAAATCATTCCAACTCAATTTTTCTGCCTGATAATATTCAATCTTCCTCCCCTCTTTTTCCATATTGTCTTTAAATCTGGCTGATTTTTAAATTTTTATAGTTTAAAATAAGGGTTATGCAATCTCCCCCCACCCAATCAACCTCCAGTGTCCTGAAATATTTCTCGCCATCCCAATGGACTCTCCTTCTAACGGCACGATTGGAATTTTCAATTCCATTTCAACTTCGTTATCTTTAATTTTTTTGATTGTGCCGACGGTTGTGGTTGTGTTTATGCTTAACATTAACATTTCATTTATTTTCAGATTCTCAACTTTCTCATGTTTTCCTGTTCCAAAGATTTCATCAAATAACTTGTATTTTATTTTTATGTTAGAAACTATATCAGGCAATTCCCCGGATAATGAAACCACACAACCAGAGAGAGCATCTGCTTTTGTCAATGAGGGGTCTAATTCTGTTTCAATTGCGAGAGAGCCGCCAACTTCAGCTTCATTTACAGGGTAAATCCCCTTATGCATTGAAACTATTTTTGATTTAACTGTTTTATAGTATAATTGATTTTGTTTTTTGTATGAGCAGCCGGGTTTGATTTCTATTATATCTCCTATTTTTAGTTTTCCTTGTTTTAATGCACCACCTAAGACACCCCCATGCAAGTCTTTGACTTCTATACCTGGTTTGTTAATATCAAAACTTCTTGCAACTAAAAATATTGGTTTGCCTGATTTTCCCTCTTTTGATTTTATTTTTATTAACTCTTCCAAGATTTTGTTTATATTGATATTTTGTTGAGCAGAGACAGGGATGATTGGGGCATTTTCTGCTATTGTGCCTTTTGTAAATTCTTTTATTTCATGATAATTTTTTAATGCGTCTTGTTTTGAAACTAAATCAATTTTGTTTTGGACAATTATTATGTTTTTGATTTTTTTTGCTTTTAGTGCGACAAGGTGCTCCTGAGTTTGAGGTTGGATTCCTTCATTTGCTGCGATTACTAAAATAGCTGCGTCCATTATTGCTGCTCCTGAAAGCATTGTTGCCATAAGCATTTCGTGTCCAGGAGCATCTACGAATGTAATGAATTTAACAGGCCTCCCTTTGCTCTCTTTATCAATTGTCAATTTCCCATTTTCTTCTTTAACGAGAACATCTGAATAACCAAGTTTTATTGTAATCCCCCGTTTTAATTCTTCTGAGTGAGTGTCAGCCCATTTTCCTGTTAGTTTGTATAACAGGGTTGTTTTTCCGTGGTCGATGTGTCCAACTATCCCTACATTAATTGTTTCTATCTTAGATATGTCTATATCTTTCATAATTATAACAACGGATATAGGTTTTTAAGTTTAATCAGAATTACACTTGAACAGATGTCCAATTAAATCCCCTGTCCTCATTACAAATTCAACTATGATTATAAAAAGAAGATAGGACGGAACATTGGCAAGCAATCCTGGTATTTCTGAAAATCTTGTAAATAATAGACTTGCATTGAAAAACTCTGGCTGTGTCAGTGCAAGGGCTAATAAAGTAAATGGAATCATTTTTGCCAAATCTTGGGAGAGGTCCTGATTGATATAGGATGAAACTCTGACTGCTGCGATAAATGCCGCGGAAATTAACAAGATTGTTCCAACATTGAAGCTCTTTGCTAAAAGGAGAAGCAGGATTGAAAAAATTGTGAACCAGAATAAAGTCAGCACAGGCAGAATTACAATATATTCAAGTATGTAAAAAATAAATGCGAGTAATTTTGCCGCAAATATACTATCGGTTTTGTTGTATTGCCCAAGATTTAACTTAAATAGATTCTTTCTTGCGAGATATTTGTAAAAATAAAAAATAAAAACGGCATAGATTATGATTACTATTGTGAAAAAAATCAACATTGAAATAATGCTGGTATTGGCACCGAAAAGCCCTTCTAAAAAATTTACAACAGCTTCACCACTTTCTGACATAACCTATACAAGATGAAAAGGTTTTTAAGGTTTTATGGAAAGGACTAGTATGGCAAGGCAAATTTATCCATATACATTATTTACATATAAGAGCCGGCTATGGCTGAAAAAGAAGGGGGTTAGTTCCGCGAGCTTGAAATATCTTGATACTATCAGGGATAGGATTCATTTAGTTGAAGAAGGTATTTTTGATGAGGCAATATTATCAACATTAAGGGAGGATGTAGAAAATAGATGGTTATCTGAAAATAGATTAACACGAGCCATTAATAAAGGCAGAGCGTCTATTAATAGAAACAGAGCCCCGATAATTGATGAATATAATTAACTTTTATTTTCAGTTTGTTTAGGTTCTTCTTGCTTTTCTTCAGGTTTTTCTTCTTCAGCAGATTTTTCAGCTTCGTCTGGTTTTCTCCCTAAATCATCAAACTTCTTTTTTCCTTGTTTTATTACCTTTGTATTAATCTGGACAGTTGCATTTGAGATTAGGTTTCCTCTAATTGTTTTTCTTAATCGAACTCCTTTTCTCTTATCATGCATTCCTTTTCCCTTTGTTAGGAGAACTTTTCTTAATCCTGCTCCGGGATATTCTTTGAAACCTGGAAAGCCGGCTTTGTCTGATGTTCCTGTTATTTCCAATTCATAGCCCTCTAAATCAGAAGAAATTAAATTTCCCGAGATTTTATCTCCGATGGATTTGTCAATAAGTTCCTCGTTTTCAACTTCTTCAAATTTTATTGTCTTTCCTTTATGTGAAACATTTATTTTGAACGGCATTTTCTATTTATTCTTTCCGAGGTTCATAACGCAAGATTTATTCAAGCGCGCACCAGTATTGGCACTTAACCTCAGACCAGATTAATTTAAATCAGTTTAATGGGTTTTTAAGGATTTGGGTTTTTATTTTTCTAAGTTAATTTTATACTAAATTGGTTATTGGGGGTAATGGCTCCTTGCAACTAAGCGATGATATAACTAAATACCCCAACTTATATTTTCTTTTCTTTTTATTTCTGCTATTTCCTGCAACAAGCTTTTTTCATCTGATGAAAGGAGTTCTTTATTTTCCTTAAACTTTCTGAATTTGGATTCTGAAAGATTGCTGTAAAGAATTTCTCCTTCTTGGAGTTGGCGTTCAAAATTTACCCCTGGGAGCGAGATTGCAACTTCTTTGCCTTTTTCTGCTTCTGACAGGCTGGATTTTTCTTCTTGAATTGTCTTTACTCTTGCTATTTTTTCTCCTTTTGAATTAATGAGTTCTGTTCCTGTAGAAAGGGTGCCTGATTCTATTTTTACTCCAAAGATTGCCGGGTTTGAATTTCTGAAAATAAAGGGGAGGATTTTTATTTTTGCAACTTTTGTTAATTCGCCAAGTTTTGATTTTTCAATTTCTTTTAATTTTTCCTCTCTCCAGAGCTCATAATCTTCTATAATTTTATACACAACAGGATTTAGTATTATTTTTCCCATGAATTCCTCCTGCTGGACGTCTTCGGCGAGTTTTACATTAAACCCAAGAATAACTCTGTCTTCCTCAGGCAGGGAATTTCCAACATAGATATCTTTTTTTGATATATCTCCTATTCCAGCACGGATAATTTTAATTTGTTTTTGCTTTAGTAAGGTCATGATTGCCTCTAAACTTCCCAAAGAATCTGCTTTAACTATGATTCCTGAACTATCTGTTTTAATTTCTTGGGATAGTTCTTGTTTGAATTCTTTTTTAATTTCATCTAAATCATTTTCAAGAACTTGGAACGGCATTCCTGGAAGAATTTCATTTTTTTCCATAATCTGCATTCTAATTCCTGCAGCTGCTTTAACTTCTGAAGTTGTTTTATATCCTTTTGACAATGGGAGGGCTTTCTGGATATTTCTTATCCTTGTGATTATTGGTTCACCGAAAGAGGCGATTACAATTTGATTTTTTATGTTGAGATTTCCGTCATATAAAATTGATTCTAAAAAATTAATTGATTTTTCTTTTTTAACTTCAAGGATAACGCCCTTGCCTTTTTTTCCAAGAGAAATTCTGTTTTTTAAAAATTTTTGTGAAAGAGCGCAGAGAACTGCTATAATTTCGTCTATTCCTTCGCCTGTTTTTGCTGAACAGGGGACGATTGCTATTTTTTTTGTGAAATCTGTTATTTTTGTATAGAGTTCTGCTTCAAATTTGTGAGAGTTTAGGGCTCCGATTAGTGTGTAGAGTTTTTCGTCAAAGTTTTGCTGAACATTTATTGCTTGTGCTTCTGAATTTGTCTGCCATCCTGCGATATTATCTATTTTGTTTAGGGCAATGATAAAGGGGGTTTTATTTGCTTTTAGAATCTGAAGCACTTCTGCAGTTTGAGGTTTTATTCCTTCATTTATGTCAATCACTAAAATTGCTATGTCTGCAAGACTTCCGCCACGTTTTCTTAAGTTTGTGAATGCTGCATGTCCTGGTGTGTCAATAAAAAGGAAGCCAGGGATTTCGAGAGGGATTTTAAATTTTTCAAGGATTTCCCCGGCGCGAGTTTTTATAACTTCCTGAGGAAGAGATGTGAATGAGATTTTTTGCGTGATTCCGCCTGCTTCCTTCTCTGCAATAGAGCTTCCTCTAATTTTGTCTAATATCGATGTTTTGCCATGGTCAACATGCCCGCACACAGTTATGATTGGTTGCCGTATTTTTGCCATGTTTTGATAAATATCCGAGTATTTTTAAAGATTAATAATTGGATAAGTGATGGATTCAGTCCAGCTTGGAAGTAGATTGAAAAATGTGATGCTTAAATTTTCAAGATAAACTTCCACAATAAAGAATTTTGTGCTTTCAGATTTTTATAAGTTCTGCTCAAAATTTCTTATTGATATGTGTTTCTAACTGCAATAATATTTATAAATTCTGATTCATAATTTAATTTATGAAAAAATATTATATTCCTTTGCTGATAATTATGTGCGCATGTTTGGCTTCTTCTCAATCGTGTGATAATTCTGACGTCAATAGAGACGGAAAAATAAATTCTATTGATTTAATAAATGTCAGGAACTGCTTGGGGGAAACTCCCAGCCAGGTTTCTTTTGGAGAGCAGGTTCTGAACAAGTTGGCGGATATTTTTAATATTTTGAATTTTGGAATCTCTGACAAATTAAGCCAGATAGCAAGCAGTTTAAAAAATATTGAAAACAAAGAGTGCAAATGGGAGAAAATGAATTATGTTGGAGAAGGGCTTTATACAGGCGGAATAAGGAATGAGGAACAAAAAGATATTTTTATATTGCCCGGCAATTCAGTAGCGTATAAAGATTTGAAATTCAAAAAATTAGGAATAGCATGGACTGGTTATCTTGGAGCGACAGGATGTCATTGCATTTTACGAATCAATAATAATCGCTGTTATGAAATTTTCAGTGTTAATAATAATGAATTGAATTTTAAAGATTTAAGTAATGAGTGTTTATCTTATTTAAAAGAAGGAACAAATACCTATTCTATAACCTGCTCAGAAGGAGCAATGCGTTTGCGCAAGATTTCTGTGGAGATGGAAGTGCTTCCTGCTAATTGCTGATTCTGATTATAATAAACTGAATAATGAGGCAAAATAATTTATACTAATTCTGGCAGATTTGTTGTTGAGATAATGATTTAGAGTGATAAGAATTTTGGAAATCAGATGCAAATAATTTCTCTTTGAATGCATATGAATATTGGCTAAATCTGGCGTTAGTTCATCGCAACTTTTATCAATCCATCTTCCTCGCCATGACTATATCAAAAAAGCATTTATAAAAATTTTTGTGATGTTGATAAGCGTCATAGTATAGCAGTATTCCAGCTTCTGAAGGTGGCGACTCTGGGCAATGGCATTTGTTAATGCTTAAAGGCGTGTCTAATATCTATTGATGATTGCACAGCAACCATCTTAAATAACTTGCTTTATATGAGAAGGTTAAGTTTTTATATTTTATTTACTAAACATTTTATAGATTCAGTGTAAAATTGGAATGTGCTTATAAATTTAAGACTCATCAGACTCTCTTTAATCAAGAAAATGTTAAATAAAATTAAAATGCATTTTAAGCGAAACTACATCACTAATAAATGAGATTATCAGAACTTCAAAAAAAGTATGAACTTGAATTAGATGAAATCATAAAACAAATAAAAAAACAAAAACCAAAATCAGTTTTATTGCAATTTCCTGATGGATTGAAGCCGTATGCCCTGGAAATTGTTGATTATTTAGAGGAGAATACTGATGCAGAGATTTCTATTTGGCTTGGCTCATGTTTCGGCGCCTGCGATATTCCAAAAACAGATGCAGATTTAGTTATTCAGTTTGGTCATGCTGCACTGAACCAACGATAATTAGCCCACTCATGCCCCTGCTCGGCTCTGACTTTAAGAACAATTGTATATTTTTTTTCCAATTCATCCCTTGCGAGAACGGATTCCTGGCCGTGGTTTTTGTATATTACATGCACTTCATTTAAACCTATCTGAAAATTTCTATTACAAACATCAACTTCTTTAATCTCTGCCAAGGTGTTGAAAGGGAAATGCAAAATTCCGATTCCATAAATTAAATATTCTCTGCCCCGCTCTAATTTTCCAAAAGAGCGTTCATTTACATTAACTCTGTTTCCATTGCAGTGAAAATATGAAGGAGGAAAGAATCTCAATTTTTGCTCTTCTTTTAATCTGCAAACAGATTCCAAGTCAAGAGTCATTAATTATAAAATATCATCTTGCTATTTAATTATTGTTATTCTACATTATAATATGCCTGTGAACATCAGGATGCCTAAAAATATTAAAAGATTTATTTTATACCCAGCCCAAAATCATTGCAAGACCAAGTAGGAACATGATTATTCCTGCAATTAAGTGTAGATATTTTATGTTTTTGTCTTTCCAACCAGAAACATCTTCAACTTTTGAAATTCCTGTATAAACTATTAGAGTTATTGCTATCATTGGTAAAACAAAGATTATATTATAGAGCAATAAAGGCGGAATTATTTTAATTGTTTCATAAGCAGAAAGAATTCCTCCTGCTATAACATAAGGACCGATTGTGCATGGTAATAGGAAGATTGTCACAAATAAGCCAACAATAAATGCCCCTTTTGGACTTGTTATCCCAGAAATTATTTTTTTAACTTTTGGTCTCATGAACAATGGCATTTCTGTTCCTATTGAGCCAGGTTTATAACTTATGAAGTCTTTAATATTTAATACCCCAAGCAATATCGCAACCCCTCCGAGTATCTTGTAAAGCAATAATTTTATTGAGGTTAGGGATTGGACAATTTGAAAAAATTTAATAATGATTAACCCATAAATTAAATACATTATAAAAACAGAGCAGACAAAAGCAAACCCTGCTAAGAGGACATTTTTTTTCTTTTTAGGATTATAAGTTAGAATTGCGATTAGCATTAATGTCAAAACAGCTAAAGCACAAGGATTTACAGCATCAACAAATGCAAGAGAAATTAATTTTATGAAAGTGAGTTTGGTTTCTTGATTTATGCTTTCTTGTTCAATTGTTAATTCAATTGCATTTTCAAAATTAATATATTGGCCTGACAGAGCAACTGGCTCTGGTTCTATGCCTTTATACTCAATACTTTTTAAAGTCTCATGAAGATTATCTGTTAGAATTAATTGGAGTAAATCTTCTTTATTTATATTTTCTTTGCTGAATTTTGTAATGTCGTTGAATTCACCATTCCATTGGAAAATGTATTTATTATCTTTTTTGATTAAGACTCTGTTTTTTGTCCATATTTTTGGTTTTCCTTGTAATGAATTTATATCAAGTTCATTAAAGTTAATCTGTTTTTTAAGTAATGGACATTTACTTGAGCCCTTGTTTATTGTTTCTTCAGTATTTTTTAAAATTGGAGAATCTCCTGCAATGTGTGAATTTTCAAAAATTATTAAGGGAATACCTAATCCTGAATTATATTTATTGTTGTATTCATAGATTAAAGGGGCATTTTCTTGTGATTGATATATTTCATATTCTATTATTAATAGGTTTGGATATTTATTTAATAAATCTCCTAAAACAAATGGGTCTGCTTTTGCACAATGAGGACAGCCAATCCCTGTAAAATAAACTGCACAAACATCTTTTTCTGTTGCAAGTGCAGTTTGCATATCAACAAATAATATAAACAGAATTGTTAGCAGAATGATAACTTTATTTAGATTTTTCATTTTAATTCAAATTTTTTATTTAAATAAATCAAATTAGTTCTTCCTGCTTTTTTTGTTCTGATGATGTCTTTTTCTTCCAATTTTTTAACTGCGCGGTGGACTCTTAATTTTGTCAAATTTTTTATATCTGATTGTAAAATTTCCTTTCTTGTTTTTAAATGATTGAGGATTATTTTTTCATCTTTATCAAGAAATTTCATTATTGTGTCTATATTAAAATTTATTGTTTCATTTTTTTTATCTAACTGCAATGACAGGAGATAATAGACAATTCCTCCGATAAATATGATTGATAAAAGAATAAAAAGCAGGATAAAGTTTTGACTAACCATTTTTGGACATCCGCAACTTTTAATTTGAAATTTCTCTCCAAGAAGCAAACTAAGAAAAATTATCAGCAGAATGAATGAAACTGCTGAAATAATCAACACAATCTCTTTTATTTTCATAAAATACCATATAATTTTCCATTTATAAATTTTTTGTTGATTTCAAAATTATGAAATCATAAAAATTAAGATTTCAGATAAATGAAACTAATAATTAAGGGCAATTAATTAATTCTCCAAAATTCCAAAGTTCTCGTTCATAATAATCCATTTGGCAGTTATACCAACTAACGAGAATTTTTCCATAATCGTCAAAATATTTTATCTCATCTTCTTCATTTTTAATTAGGTTGTTCTCTTCTAATGGGTCCTCTGTTAGATTATATGCCTCAAATAAATAAGTTTTTGCATTTAAGATAAATTTAATATCGTCTTTAATCAAGCCTAAAACATAATTCTGATTTTGAGCGACCATAAAAATTTCCTGCCCTTTTTCCATCACCTTTCCTTGAAAATTTTCTGATGATTCAAATCCTGTTAAGTTCAAAATAGTTGGGATTGTGTCTAATCTTCTAACTTTCTCTTCAACTTCAAAATGTTTTTGTCCAGGAATATAAAAAATCAAGGGGATATGCACATTCTCTTCATACACCCCATAGCCATGGCGTATAAATCCGTGAGAATTATTAAAGGACTCCCCGTGGTCTGCAGTTAAAACGATAATTGTATTTTTCAGTATATCTCTTTTTTTTAGATAATCCAATATTCTCCCGACTTGCTTATCGACATAATAAAGGGCATTGTCATATCTATTAATCTCTGCTTCATAGCCTCCTTCTGAAATGCTAAAATAACTGCTGGATGACTCATCAGGCAAAAATAAACTATTATTTTTAGGATATGTATAAGGGTAATGGGTTGCTTGGAGATTTACATAAAGAAAAAATGGCTCGAGAGTAATATTCATCCACGCTATAGCGAAGTTTGTTGTATTCTCATCAAAATCTTTTTTAGCCAATCCAGAACCGTAATCCCATTTTCCATCTGTAATTGAATGCCAGAAAAAATCCAAATTAGTTGCATTATAATAATTAATCATATTGGCCCATTCTAAATCCTGTGCTGAAAAAAATCCTGTTTTGTATCCGTGATTTTTCAATATATCCCAAATAAAATTTCTTGGGTAATCCTGATTGAATCTTGTTCTTAATTCATTTGTAAAGGTATATCTTGATGACAAATAAGTTGGAACAGCATAATCTGTATGTGTTGCAAAGGCATATGCATTTTTGAATACAATTGAGCTTGAAGCAAGTGCGTCTATGTTAGGGGTTATGTTTCTATTATATCCATAATAGTGGATATGGTCTGCGGAGATTGATTCGAGCGTTATAAATATTATATTTGGTTTGTCTAAATTCAAACTAAAATTAAGAATCGGGCCCTGTTTTTCTTCGACAATTCTGCCTGAATCTAAGCCTCCTTTTATACTCTTGACTAAATCAATAAATGGGGAGATTTCATGGGCATATTCTTTTGGAATTGCAATGCTAAGAGAGCATAAAATTAATACAAAAATCACAACCCAAAAAAGACTTATATTTGATTTATCATTATTTTTTTTAGAATATCTATAAACTAAAAAACCTGA
>JAFCDU010000053.1 GCA_017609535.1 Candidatus Pacearchaeota archaeon
TAAAATTCAAAACTTTTGGCTGCGCTGCTGCAATTTCAACTTCATCTATGATAACACAATTAGCAAAAGGAAAAGAACTTGAAAAAGCGAAGAAAATTACAGTTAATGATATTGTAAAATCTTTAAGAGGTTTGCCTCCTATAAAAATGCACTGCAGTAATTTAGCAACAGACGCCTTGAAAGCAGCAATTAAGGATTATGAGACGAAGAGTGAAAAGGTATGTTTTGTTTGAAGTTATGTTTCTATTTTTTAATCTCTTTCAATTAATTCTACATTCTCAAACATTGATTTTTCTAAATCGTAATAAGCTTTATACCAATCTTCAATTAACAAATTATAATCTTCAATAATTTGATTATACTCTCTCACATAACGATTATATTCATAAGCATCATTACAATAAATTGGGTCAATTCGGTAAGGGTCACAATAAGAACAATCAGTAGCACACATTTTTTCATCTAATTCATTTAACTCAGATTCCAAAGAATCGAGTTGAGATTCTATTTTTTCAACTTCTTCTGTTTTTGATTCAAAATAATTAATTAAATCTTTTCCATAATTAACCCCAGAATAAACTAAATTCCCATTAGAAACAGGAACATAATCTTCTATATCTATTTCCTCGTCGAAACTAATTGGAGTAAAAATGGTTGTTTCAATAAAACAGATTTCCTGTCCTTGATAAACAACATTTCCTTTATCACAAACAACTCCAACTAATGCATGATATTCATAATCTGAATCTCCCAAAATTATATAAGAAGTATAATTCAAATTTCTTAAAATCCCTGCTAAGATTAAAGATTTATCTAAACAATTTCCTTCGTCTTCATAAAGAGTTTCATAAGGGTATCTATTTAATTCAGTATAATCTGTTCCATAAGGAATTGATTGAACAAATAAAGTTGCAATTTCGACAATCTCATCATCAGAATATCCTTTATTTTTTAATGAAATAAAATCTTGAGAAATTGCATCAATAAAATTATTATTGTAAGGGTCTTCTAAAAATCCTTCTGTATATTTGTTTGTATCAAAATAGCAATCCTGATTTTTTAGGTTATCAGAGAAATAATACAAATCGGAGTATAGATTTATTTTATAATAGAATGTTTTATCTTTATAATTAAATTGAAATTCTGAATAATGTGGATTTGTGAAATTTATTTCTACCTTTTTGCCTTCGCAATAGCCATAATATTCAGGGTCGTAATCATAGAACTTATAATTAAATTCTAATTTTGGAACTTCAAGAGTATAATTTATTTTCTTATCCGAATAAAATGATTTTTCTTCTTTAGGCACTAAACTAGAATAATAATCTTGAAATGACATATAATTATGAGGAGTTATTGTAAATTCGCCGTGAGTTTGATTTAATACTTCCTCGGGATTTGTTCCAAAAGAAAGAAAAGAAATCTGATTAAATAAATAGTATAAAATGATAATTCCAAATAAAACGCCTACAACAATTATCCACGGCTTACTACTTTTGTGTTCTTTGAAATATAATTTTTCTACCATAGGAATAACCACAATAAAATAAATATTCCAAGTGTTATCGCCCATCCCTTAAACACTTGATTCCAATTAAGATTTACTGGAAGCATATGATATTGTTTGTCTGCATAAATTCCAATATCAGAGCCAGATTCTGCAAATACTACCCATGAACTAAGAGGAATTATTGGAAGAAATAAAAAAACAAACCACTTTGTAGCAATATAAGGAGTTCCTCCTTCAACATCAATTCCCATACTATGTAATTCTTTCTTTGTTAGATGTCTTTTTCCATACAAACTTGTTCCAATTCCGTTTATTGAATACATATAATTTTAACAGAAAAAGATTATATAAAAAGTTTTGTTTATTTGTTTTGAAAGTGCCGAAATAAAATAGAAAAATTTGGGAGAGCGAAAGCGAACCTCTTAACCTATGTTAGACAGAATTTTCGTTAGAAAATTGGGTTTTCTTTTTTTGTTGGTCGGTTAAGAGAAGTTTTTCTATTTTGT
>JAFCDU010000054.1 GCA_017609535.1 Candidatus Pacearchaeota archaeon
GGTGTCTCTGTTGATGTCTAGAGAGTCAAAAATAAAGTCAACAAATTTTTGAAAATCCTCTTTGTTCTCGTGAGAAGGAAGTCTGCCTATAACTTTTTCTTCGTATTGAATCTTCTCAAATGCCCCTTGATCTATTTCTATGTTTTTACAATTGAATATTTTTTCATACATTTTTTCGAAGTTGCCTAATGTTTGGTCCAAGCTCTTAAGTCTAAAGACATGATGGAATTCCTGCACACCAGACAACACTTCGGGAAAAACACAATCACACATAAAATGCGCAAAATGAAACAAGTTTCCACCCTTTCTTTTATTCTTAACTTTTATCAAATTCATAACCAAATAATCTTATGTCTTTAGAGAACTTTTCGGAAACCATATCTATAGATTGCTGATTATAAAACTTGGAATAATGAATTCCCTTAGGTTTAGGAAAAACTCTTTCACCATTTGGTCCGGAAGTAATAGGAAGGGAGTTCTCGTGCGGCAAAGTAGTCGCTGGTTTGCCAATCTTTTTGCAAATGAAATTAAAGTCTTTTTGGAGGGCCTCAAACCTGCCAATAAAATCAATATCAAGATCAAAATAATCACTGTGAATGCAGCTGTGGCTTGTTACGAACTTTTTCCCATAATACCATCTTGAAATATACTCGTTAAAATCCTTTGTGTAACATTGGCCATTGTAAAAATACTGAGAAACCATTTTATCCCAAGGGTTCCTAATGAATGAAAAAGTAAAATAGCTACCCCATTTATTGCCCACAGCACTCATTGTTTCTGATGCTGAAATATGAACCTGCTTTTTATGCATTCCTAGAGATTTACATATGGAAACACCACCTGTTTTGATCACATGTATAAAAATACATTTATGTTTGTCGGAAATCATTTATTGATATTAAATTTTAAAACTGGCTTGTCTGGCCAAGGGTTAATTTCCGAAGGTAGTATACAGCACTTTTCGAGAAACAAAGCCACTGCTAAGTCTTCATATATGTGATGGTATCTGATATCCGACAATTCATAAAAATTTTTCCATTTACTAACAGAATAAGAGCTTAGAAAATAAGTTGCACCACCAGATGCCCAGTCTGCATATCTACCATCATACTTCTTCTTGTACCACGGGGAGTCTTTTTGAACCCTACCTAAATGCCAACCCCTCTTGCCCACCCCAGTTTTAACTTGGAGTCCTGCATAATCATGACCCTCAAGAGAGTTGATTAACTGAGCCTCTCTGTCGGCATTCCACCGTATCCAGTCAATGTCGTCATCTATTTTCCAGAAATAATCATACTTATTAACATAACCCTTATCTGCCAAATACCTATATATGGCAAACATTTTTTCTGGGAGGTCTTCATATAAATCACAGCATTTTAATTGGATAACATTTTGTTCTAGTTGTTTTTCCTCTTTGCCGCCCACAAAAATTAAATAATCACCAAGGCCCCATTTTTTAACACGAGCTTTTATATCTTGAACTCGATGAATATACTTATGGCAGCATACAAAAATTTTTAATATTTTTTTCATAAAAGCCATAAACCTTCGCTTTTTAAAAACTTTTTACGGTCTGAGCTTTTTGGAGAGTATGGATGCTTGACATATGCATTTTCTATCTTTTGTTCTCGACTGATGATTTTTTGGCTTAGGAATCTAATATATAAATCATCCGTACGCAGGTCTTTCGTATGATCGTCTATGTTAACCAGTGCATTTTTTTGAGAAGATCCAAGCATTAAATTATTAAATCTAACCTGATCGTCAAAATCTTCATCTGTATCTAAAACTCGATCAAAAAGTTTATATACAGAACGATTGGATTTGTAAAAAATCCACCCCATGCAGCAAGTCAAACCTATTTTTTGAAAAATATTTCTAGGAAAAGTCCCACAAGAACTTACGATGTCATGAGTGTTTTTAGGTATAAAATTTAATGGGTTTTTTACCCAAACCGCATCAAGGTCAGAATGTAGGATATAATCATTTTGCTTCAGAAGATTATATAT
>JAFCDU010000014.1 GCA_017609535.1 Candidatus Pacearchaeota archaeon
TGATGATACTGATGAAGTAAATGAAAATTTAAGCGAAGAATTACTTTCATTAAATCAGGGTTTTGGAGATGAGGATTCTGGAGATGAAGGAGAATTTCAGTGGTGGATTATTAGTTTAGGGATAGTTTTATTGATTGGATTAGGTATTTTTGTTAGAAAGATTGCTTAGTTTCTTTTCCATATAAATTTTTTCTTTATCTAATGAATAGCCAAATTTTTGGTAATATTGTCTAACTCCTATACCTGAGATTATTCTTAATTTTTTATAACCTTTTTTAGCTGCAATCATCTCCGCCAGCTTTAATAATCTCTTTCCCAAGCCCATATGCTGACTTATCTTCCCCTTCTCCCTCAACTTCAATGCAGGTCCATAAATATGCAACTCCCGGATTGTTGCATTTTTATCCAATCTTAATCGCAGTAATCCAAATAAAATATTATCTTTATTTACTGCCTGAAGAAAAATTTCTTTTCCATCTGAAGCTTCATAGAAGATTTTTTTGATTTTAATTTTTTTGCCTGTTATTCTTTTATCTCTTAGTGCGAAGCCGATTTCCCTGAATCTGATTTCTTTTATTTTTAATTTTCTTTTACGAATTTCTTCTTCAATATCTTTTCTTAAATCAATATTTATGATTCCTGCTGTGAGGAAAGAGGGCGGGATTTCCCTCATGATTCTCATCACTCTTACATATTCTGGTGTAAGCTGAAGAAGTTTTATTAGCAGTTTCTTTGTCTGCTCTTTTGTATAAGGAATGAATTTTTTTTGGAAATAAAGTTTTTCTAATTCTGCTCCTTTTAAAACCTGACATGGATAGATTTTTATTTGGTCTGGTTTGAATTCCGGTGAGGAGAATATTTTTTTATACATCTGGATGTCTTTTTTTTCGTTGCTTCCGGGAATGCCGGGCATTATATGATAGCCAACTTTGAAACCTGCTTGTTTCAATTTTTTTGTTGCTATAATTACATCTTTTACAGAGTGTCCCCTATTTACTTTTTTGTAAATTTTATCATCGATTGCCTGCACTCCAAGTTCCACTCTTGTAGCACCAAATTTTAACATTTCATTTATTTGCTCATCATTACAAACATCTGGGCGTGTTTCTATGCATAATGCCACACACCGATGTTTTGAGGTTTGGTTAAATGTTTTTGCTTTTTCTAAATTTAGAGATGTTTTGTTATTTAGGGCGTCATAACATTGTTTAATGAAATTCTCTTTGAATTTTTTTGGGTAATTGAGAAATGTTCCACCCATTATTATTAATTCAATTTTGTCTGTTGGATGCCCCATTGCTTTAAATGCCTCTAATCGCGCCTTTACCTGCTTTTTTGGATTGTATTGCAATCTTTTAGCCCTGAGAACTGCGGGGGATTCTGGGGTGTATGACTGCGGGGCATTTAGAGATGGACAGTAAAGGCAGGTCCCATGTCTGCACTTTCTCGGCGGGAGCATTACTGCCAATGGGGCTACTCCTGAAATTGTTTTTGTTGGTTTTCTCATATATATTAAATTATGATTTTATTTTTAAACTTAAACTAAATTTTCATAAAATTAGATGGAATATTATTTTACTGATTTACTAATCTTTAAGATATGCGTTAATAATTAAGTTATAATTTTATCGCTTCATTGCCTTCCTGTGAATTTGTGTCTGCTTTGGCTGTTTAACTTTTGCAGTATGCTTCATCTCCTTTGCTTCAATTTTCTGTTTTTCTAAACCTGCTTCAATAGATGCTTTTTCTTTTTCTTCTTTTTCAATTTCATCCTGCTTTTCTTCTTTTCTTTCTTCTTCTGCCTTTTTAGTCGGTTTTTTACTTGGGTGAATTTCTTTTTTTCTCTTTTCTTCTTTTTGCATGTCAAATTTCACTTTTTCTGGAATTTCAGATAATTCAACTTTTACTATTCCCTCAATTTTGCTTGCCTTGACTTTGATTTTCGCAGGCGGTTTTTTTATTCCTCTAAACCAGATTTCCTGATTTAGCCATTTGTTAATTTTTATTTTTCTTGGGCCATCTTCTACTTTCATATGTCTTGCTAAAAATTCTCTTATGACTTTTATTGCTTTTTTTGCTCTCTTGTATCTTGGAACTTTCTGAACTTTTTTTCTTAAAGGAATTATGTATTCTCTTTCTAATTCTGGTTTTGTTTCTTCTGTTGGCTTAGAAGTTTTTTTGTCAGATTTTTGCGCTTCTTTTTTTTCTGATTTTTTTTCTTGGGCAGTTGTTTCAGGTTTAGATTCTGAATTTTTGATATCTTTAGAAATATCTTCTCCTTTTTTTGCTTTTTCAACTATCTTTTCAACTTCTTCATTTGATTTTTTATAATCTTCTAATTTCTTTTTTTCTGATTTTTTTTCAGCCATCTTATCCTAAATAATCTTTCTTCGCTCTCCTTGGCTTTATTTTTAATTTTCTTAATCTCCAATTTCTTCTTATATGAGTTATCCTTGAAGGGTGGATTCTTTTTCCTTGTCCGTATTTTCTTAGAACTGCCCAGAATGGAGCCCACTTTGTGTGTTTGCCTGCCTTCTCAAGATGTTGTTTTTTACTTTTTGTTTTCATTTTTCATTATTTTCACTTTTGTTTCTAAATTTTTTAAAATATCTGCAGTAATAACCTCACCTCTTTCTAATCTAGGCAAAACCTCAGCATAATATTTTTCAACCAAATCATCCCTTAGTATTACATACTCGTCACTAGCCCGAAATCTTAATTGTACTTTTTTTTCATTGGCCCTTGAAATTTTTAAGTGAATTGGGGCATCACCCTCTCTAAGAATATAAACCCCTCCTTTATTGTCTCCTTCATAATTTCTAGTTAAAACAAGAAATTTTGTATTTCTCATTTTTCTTTGTTGTCCTGTTTAATTTCTGATTTTTCCTCTTCAACTTTAATTTCATCTAAAAACGCTCTTCCTTTTTCAGTCAATCTTCTCCCAAATTGTCTATTGGCAACTTTTTCTACAAGCCCGGCTTTTTCTGCTTGTTGAAGGATTGTCCGAATAATTTTTCCAGATGCTTTTCTGAATCTTGCTGGTTTGACCCCTCTTGCCTTTTTACTTCCGTATCTTGTTCTTAGTTTTCCCACTCCTATTACTCCTTTTAGGTATAGTTGTCTGAAGATAGAAGCAGCTCGTTTGTACCAAAAATCATCATCTTCAGGCACTCTTTCTTTTGCAACGCCTGACTTGACATAATCAACCCATTCCGGCTTCTTGAGTTCTGGAATCTTTTTCAGGGCTTCAGCTAATTTTAAATTAAATTTCTGAGGTTCCTGCAGATAGATTGTTTTAGCCATTTCTAATCAATAGGCGCATCTTTCGATGCTAAATTGGTCTTGTTAGACACTTTAACCTGTAAGTTCTTATTTTAGGGATTTATAAATTTATCCTTTCTATCTGTCTCAATCAAATAATTTTTAAAACATTAAATCTTAATATAAAGGGGTAACCAATAATGGAAGAAAACAAGCAAAAAATTATCTTAATACTAATTGCTATATTTTTCTTTCTATTCTTCGTCCTGTCTCCTTTTCACAATTTTGCAAATTCTCTCCCAATAAAACTGCACTTCTGCAATCACACGGCCTGCATAATTTATTCTCTAATCTGGCTCCTATTTGCAGTAATACAAATTTTTCAATTTAAAAAAAATAAGAAAAAAAGGTGGACAATCATTTACCTGCTTATTTTCATAATTGGGATTATACTTATGAATATAACTACATGTGATTCATCAGGGAAAATTTATTTTAATTTTAATCCTACAACTCAAGAAGATTCTAATCCAAAAAAGGATTTCGAAAATTCAAAAAATGATTTCTCAAATAATAATTTTAATCGTTCAAATTCAACATGGATTTCAGATATTTTAAATTGCACCGATAGTGACGGCGGTTTAGTTCCTGAAATCCGAGGGGAAATTTATGGGCTTTCTGACACTGGATTGACAAGCACTGGGAATAGAGATGCTTGCCATTTTGAAATACTTAATGAACTTTATTGCGAGGGTAATAATTATTTTTCTATTGAAGTAGACTGCAGGGAATATTATGGAAGTGATTTTGCTTATTGCGAAGATGGAGTCTGCAAATTAGGAGAAGAAATTAACTGCCAAGAGACCTGCACATTCTACGGGTTTTTAAATTCCCGCGGTCCGTTTATGAATTGCAGTGAATGCAACCTTGAAGAATCATGCAATCTTTTTATTGGCTCTGATGTTGCTGTGCATGAAGGCACTCCTGTCCATTGTTGTTGCAGCAATGATGCAGACACTTTGTGTGCAGATTATGCTACTGAAAATGAATATGAAAACTGGGCTTTAATAGAGGGTGATTGCGAAGACATTGCTACTTCAAACTGCGAAATTCATGGATTTAATTTAGAAAAATTCTTTGTAAAATTTATTGCTGAAGAAGGCAATTGTTGCGTATGGAACTGCAAAACCACACCAATTACAAATTGCACTGACAACGATGGAGACCATTACTGGATTGAGGGGGGAGGGTGCGGTCCAATAGATTGTGATGACACTAATCCCACAATAAATCCAGGTGCAATAGAAAACTGCGACGGCATTGATAATAATTGCGATGGAGACTTATTGGAAAATGAAAACGAACACTCAACAGGAATTGAAAATTGCGAGGATGGTTTTGATAACGATTGTGATGGCTTAATTGATTGCGAAGACCCAAATTGTGACTGGTTAGAAACATGCAAGGATTGTGCAAAAGCAGAACCTCCGGAGTGTGTTGGGTGGTGTAAAGAAGGCGAGTGTCAATTAAATGAAGAAGAAAAAATGTGTGAATGCAAAGTTTAATAAATAAATTATTAAGTAAATTTATTAAAGAATGAAAAAAGCACTGATAATCTTAACAATCCTTTTGTCTTTAAAATTAGTTTCTGCTTCTGTTATGATTTCTGAGTTTGAATCCAATCCTGCTGGCAGGGATTATGGGAATGAATGGGTTGAACTTTACTCTTTTAAAAAGATAAATTTAGATGGTTGGAAATTAGTTAATAATGATGGCGATGAGTATAATTTATTTGGGTACATAGATGGTTTTATGATTGTGAATTTTCCAGGCTATTGGTTGGATAATTCTGAAGAAAGGGTTTTCTTATATAATTCTACAGGGGATTTGGTTGATGCAACACCTATGGTGGATGATGGAGACAATGATAATAAAACTTGGCAAAAATTGAAGGAATGGGAATTTAATGATTCAACAAAAGGAAAACCGAATTTTATGCCGGCAGATGTAAAACAAGATTGCAGGATAAATATTTTAGATTTAATTTTATTGAGAAATTATTTGGGACAGGATGCGGTGACTTTTCCACATTTTGATTTGAATAATAATGGACACATAAGTATTGGGGATTTTTTAGTAATAAGGGACAATCTTGGCAATAAATGTTAGCGTTTATCCTTTCTCCATTTCTGGATGATTAATTTATAACCAATCAATCTGTATGTAAAATTTTTTCCCAATTCATCAACTAATTCTTCTGCTATTTTTTTGGCTTCTGATTTGTCTCTTGTTGCTGATTTCAATAATGAAATCCGGACCTGTTCAGAATTTTTAAAAGTATTTTTGACTTGTTCTATGAATGCGGGGGTAAGCCCGAGTTTTCCTATTTGAAGCTGTTTAACTGGTTTCATGAGTTCCTCTAAAATGTTCGATTTCTTCTTTTTTTACATTTATATCTTTTTTCTTTTTTACTCCAAAAGTTCCGGTTTTCATATCCTTTTCCTTATGGACATCTTTGCCGGAGAAAACATGAACTTCAACATCTTTACGAAATTTTTTCCAAGCCCGAGAATAAGCGGCACAAAAAACAGCGGCTTCTTTTATGTCTTCTTTAACTGGTTTTCCAAGAATTACACAGAAAGGGCTTCCCGGCATCTCTGTATGGAGAATTGTTTCATCTTTTCCAATAAAAGCATTAACTAATTCCTCATTCTGCTCTGCATTTTTCCCGCATATAACAACTTTTCCAGACGAAGTTGTAAAAACTCTGTGTTTTTGAAATTCCATAAAAATAAATAGAAAACAAAATTATAAATTTATCCCTTCAATCTTTTCACAGCCGCTTTCACATTCTTGTTCAACTGTGCGATGGAATCATCAAGCTGCTGTTTATTCTTTGTTCCTGTGCAGACAAGTTTTCCGTTAGAGAATAAAAGAAAGGTTGCAGGCGGTTCATCTAATTTATAGACAAGTCCTGGGAATTGCTCTGGTTCGTATTCTGTATTTTCCAGTTCAAGAGATAAAAGGTTTAAGTTTAGGTTTAAATTGATTTCTCCTGATGCTACGATGTTTTGGACAGTTATTTTTGGTTTGTCTGTTACGACTACATTGATTTTTTTCAGCTGTTTGATTACCTGCTTGATTACTTCCCTCACTTGTGCAATGGATTTTGTTCCTGTGCAAACGAGATTTCCTGACGAGAAAACAAGAACTGCGGATTTTGGTTTTTTGATTCTTAAAACAAGTCCTGGAAAAGTGTCTGGGTTGTATTCTGTATTCGGCTGTGTTCGCGCTAATTTTGTTAGAGAAACCTCCTTGCCAAGAGACGCTGTTGCAACGATATTTTGAACTTTAAGAGGTGAAGTTTTTTTAGGCATAAACTTTATAAATGATTTTCATTTTTAAAGGTTTCGTTTATATTTACATTGCTTTCTTAATCTCGCTTAAAGTCGCAATATCGCTTTTATCCCTGTCAGGCCTCAACATTTTTATCCTCGGAAATCTCAGGGCATATCCCGAAGAATAAGAGGGGCTTTTTTGAATGTTTTGATACAGAACTGTCACAACAATTTCAGGGCGAACAGAAACATGCCTTCCATGTTCTTTTGTTATAATCTTCTTCAACTTCTTGGTCATCTGTTTAAAAGATAAGCCTTCGGATTCTTTCTCTTTCAAACCAGTAGAAACTTTTCCAACCTCTTTCAATTCTCCGTCATCTCTGCATGAAATATCAAAACTTGTCAGCCACCCCGCCCTTTTTCCTGTCCCCCATTCAGCACCAGTTATCACTAAATCAAACTCATTGCTTTCTGGTTTCAGTTTCACACCATAGCCAATTCTTGCTCCTGGTTTGTATGGTGCCTTTAAATTCTTTGCCATCAAACCCTCCTGACCCTCTTCCAATGCCTTGTCCATAAATTTCTCAACTTCTTTTTCATCATCACTAACGATTTGGTCTGCCAAGGTAATTTTATATTTCTCCTGCTTCACAATTTTCTCAATCAGCTTCCTTCTTTCCTTAAACGGCTCGCTCAAATAGGATTTTTCATTATAATAAACAACATCAAAAACAACCAACTCAATCGGCAATTTTTTTACAAGTTCTTCAATATGGTATTTTCTCTTAATTCTTTGACTAATCGCCTGAAATGGCTGGTATGCTTTTGTTTTTCTGTCATAACCAACTGCCTCGCAGTCAATCATAAAACTTTTCCCATGAACATGCTTCTTAACAACACCAACAACATCTGGAAACTGCTTAGTCACATTATCCAAACGGCGAGTAAAGATAGAAATCTTACCGCCACTCATGCTAATCATCATTCTAAATCCGTCATATTTATATTCAAATGCTGCCGGCTTCCCTACAATCCTGAATGCATCGTCAATATCCTTTGCTTTTGGGAAGAGCATAACTTTCACTGCCTTCCCTGGCTTAAGATGAATCTCTTTTAATCTGCCTTTGCATGCTTTGTTAAAAATCTCAGCCCAATCTGCAGATTTATCATATGCCTCCTGCACAATTTCTATTTTTTCTTTTTTGTCCTTGATATTTTTTGGCTTGAAACAATGCTGAACAATTGCATCTCTCAAAATTCCTGAACCGACGCCAACCTTTAAATCGCCTAAAACAGTTCGCGCGATATATTTTGCTTCCTTGTCTTTTGCAGAATGAAACAACTCAACAATCAAATCAATTTTCCTGCCAACAGTTCCTTTTCCCTCTAATTCGGGAAGTTTCTGCAGATTCTTAATCACCTTTTCAGTCGTCAAACTGCTTTGAGATAATGAAGATTGTTTTTTCTTTCCAATCAATTCCTCTGCAGTCTTGCCCAAGTCGCCTGTCTTTCTAAAACTTTTGACAACTTTTTCATTATTCTCTCCAGATGCTTTTGCTATTGCTTTAATTACAAGTTTTTGAGACATTCCCAACTCCCTCTTATCATAATCAGGAAAAACCTTTCCTTGAAGAAGATAAATAATTTCCGGCTCTTTCTCAATCTTTTCTAAAAAATCTGCAATTATCTTTGTCTTTTCCAAGCCTTTAGATGTGCTTTCAAGCTTCTCATAAACTTCACATACTTTTGAATATTTCATATTATATATAATCAAAAGGGCTTTTTATTTTTATCATTTTGCCTGAAGCATGCGAATATCCGCTTGAAGTTTCAGGAGATTTATGTTCTAATATTGCCTGCACATCTGAAACAGAATCAGCAGAAATAAAATTTAATTGCTGGAAACGGGTGGAGAGGCCCCTTGCGTTCGCTTTGTTCATGCAAAACAATATTTTTTAACTTCTTCTTTATTCTTTATAGTATGAAGAAAAAACATTTTAGGTTTTCGAGTTTGGCATTTTTCCTTGTTGAAATTTTTTTATTAAACTCAAAACAGATATTTCCGGAGTTGTTTTACAGAAACTAAAATAAAAACAATTCCAAAAACAGAACTAAAGCAAGATACTTCAAAGTTAGAAGGAGTATGGATGTTTTAGATTATTTAGGAAAAATGCCTTGTTTAAAAAATATGTTTCCCATTATCCTAAAAAAGAAGGCGAATTAATAGGTGTAAGAAAGATTAATACTTATTTCTTGTAGCAAAATTAATGATTATGCTAAGGAGCAAAATTCCCGCCGCGATTACATAAACTATTGTAGAACTTATTTCTGAAAGAAAAGGCAAATTGATTGTATCTCGCCATAAATAATTCCATAACCCTAATCCTATTGAGCATAAAACCAAAATTAATTTTAACAATAGTAATGCCATATTATTTTTAATATTTTTTTATTTATAAAGATTCCTATTTTTGAGGCACTCCAAAAACTTGGTCAAGTGCTTCAATCATAAACAAACTAAATAAAAAAAGAATTCCTGAAATGATTGTGATTATTATTAATGCTCCTTTAATTCCTTCTGGTGTAGAAGGATTAACAAAGGCGAAATATCCAGAGATTAAAGTTAATGTCCCAAAAAAGATTCTTACTAAGTTTTTTCCCATTGTTATTACTATAATCTTTTATTTTTATAAAACTTTCGAAACGCGCTCCTTCCCCGCAATTTTAAAACATAATTCTTTGGAATTTTGTTGCTTCACAAAAAACTCTCTGGAATTCTGCGATTTTTCCAGCTCTTACTTCGTCGAGGGAAAAATTCCTTCACCTCGAGCCCTACGGGTTGTTTAGTCTGATGTTAGTTTCAATTAATGCTCGGAAAATAGTAGAATTTAACAAGTATTTTTCTAATTTATTTATGGATAAGGAAAGTGCAAAATTGAGGTAATTTTGAGATGAAAAATCCTTAAATAAATCAGAGTCATTTTCAAATAATTATTGTTTTAAAACCCAAATTCTTTTAATTATGAAGTTTAAAATGAAAGATCCATACTGGTTAATAAAAATAATAGAACCGAGATTTAATTATATCAGAAAAGAATCTAGAAATCTTCGTCCATTTTTTAAACTACTCGTTTGGATATCATGGATATTCATAATTGGGATTCCCATGATTATAGGGTATATTTCAATGCACTTCCAATATTAAAAAATGAAACCATTAACTAAAAATCTAATATTTATCGTAGCGTTTATCTTAATTGTGTTTCTAATTTTATTCTTAAATACATATATTCATGAACAAGCACATATATATTCTGCTGAAAATCAGGGCATTTGTTTTAAGCTTAAAAATATCGAATGGAAACCCAAAATTTCCCAAATTCATGATTGGGGAGGGGGAAATACAGTTCCTTGTTCTGTAAAAGATTGTGAAAAATTTAATTCTCTTTCATTAAAGAATAAGAAAAAAATAACTCATGCAGGAGTTTATGCAGAACTTTTATTTATTTTTCCTTTATTATTTATTTCTTTATTTTTATTGATTAAATGCTCAAAAAAATTATGGAAGGATAACAGATTCTTATTAGGACTATTAATTCTCTTAAATTTGTTATTTTTTCTTATTGTCTTTTGCACGCTTAAAGGAAATGTTTTTACTTCAAATCCTAGTGCTGATTGGAATCTTATTAATTTTTCAAATTGTTCAATATATGTATGAAAAAATAATTAAATTGGGCAAAAGGAAAACTGAAAATAGAGGCAACGTCCAGATATAAATCTAAATCCTGCTCTGAAACATTTGTTAATGATGCTTTTGCTAAGATGAGAAATAATTAGGCGAAAATAACTCTTTGTTTAGATTTATTTTAGAGAGGATTAACCCCAACAAAATTTAAAAACCCAAAGCCCCATTTAAAAAGATGGAGATTACAGATTCAAATTTTGACCAGGAAGTAATAGAAAAATCAAAAGAAAAATTAGTTGTAGTAGATTTTTGGGCTCCATGGTGTTCTCCATGTTTAATGCTTAAACCAATCTTAGAAAGTTTAGAAAATTCTTATAAGGGGCAATTCATTCTCGCAAAAATGAATGTAGAGGAAAATCAGGAAAAACCTGCTGAGTATGGGATTATGTCTATTCCTGCAGTAAAATTTTTTAAGAATGG
>JAFCDU010000015.1 GCA_017609535.1 Candidatus Pacearchaeota archaeon
TTTAGGAGAAACAGTCCAGTTTATCCCCCATGTCCCAAATGAAATCAAAAAAAGAATTCAAGAGGCGTCTAAAAATTTTGATATAGCATTAATAGAAGTCGGAGGCACTGTTGGGGATTATGAGAACATCCCATTTTTATTTGCATTGAAAAGTTTGGAAACAGAGATTGGAAAGGAGAATATAATTTATGTTCTCGTAACTTATCTTCCAATTCCATCTCATATAGAGGAAATGAAAACAAAACCAACTCAGACTGCAATTAAACTCCTAAGAGAAGCGGGAATTCAGCCGGATTTTATTTTATGCAGGGGAAGAAAGTCCTTGGATGAAATAAGAAAAAAGAAAATTGAGATTTATGCAAATATCCCCTCATCACATGTAATTTCAATGCCCGATGTTATTGGACCGAGAACTGCAAATACAATCTATGTTATCCCCCTGGATTTAGAAAAAGAACAAACTGGAGAGAAAATTTTAAAACAATTTAATCTTGAGAAAAAAAAGGAGCCCAATCTTTATGAGTGGGATTATTATGTTCAAAAAATAATCAATTCAGAACATTTTGTTAGAATCGCAATTGTCGGAAAATATCTTGATGTCGGGGAGTTTCAGTTGGAGGATTCATATATATCAATAAGAGAGGCATTAAAACATGCAGGAGCCCACAACAATGCAAAAATAGAAATTGCATGGATTGATTCAAAGGATTTTGAGAAAAATCCAGAATCCATAGGCAAATTAAAGGACTTCAACGGGGTTATCATTCCCGGCGGTTTCGGTTCATCAGGTGTTGAGGGAAAAATTTCAGCAATAAAATTTTGCAGAGAAAATAACATTCCATTTCTTGGATTATGTCTCGGCCTTCAACTTGCAGTTGTGGAGTTTGCGAGAAATGTCTGCAGTTTAGATGCCCATACAACTGAGATATGCCCTTCAACGCCAAATCCTGTGATAGATATTCTCCCAGAACAAAAACAAATCACAAATAAGGGGGGAACAATGCGTCTCGGCTCCTACCCGGCAATATTAAAAGAAAACTCAAGAGTGCATAAAATCTATAACACACTTCAAATTTCAGAAAGACACAGGCATAGATACGAAGTCAATCCAGATTACCATAAAATACTTCAAGAAAAAGGACTAATATTTTCAGGAACAAGCAGGAATAAAAGATTAGTTGAATTTATTGAACTCCCAAATCATAAATTCTTCATAGCAACTCAAGCCCATCCAGAGTTTAAGTCATCACTCTTAAAGCCAGCACCATTGTTCAGAGAATTTATAAAATCCTGTTTAGAATAATTTAAAACCCTTCTTAATTTAAAAAAATTATGGAATATGAATTATTGGCGCCTGTTGGAAATTTTGAAATGTTAAACGCAGCAATAAAAGCCGGAGCTGACGCAGTCTATCTCGGCTTAAAAGAATTTTCAATGCGTGCAACAGCAAGAAACTTCACATTAACAGAATTAAAAAAAGTTTCAAAAATATGCAGGAAAAATAAAATAAAAATCTATCTAACCTTAAACACAATCATCTACGATAATGAACTGAAAAAAGCAGAAAAAATTATAAGAAAATTAAAAACACTGGTAGATGCAGTAATCTGCTGGGATTTTTCAATAATCCATCTTTGCAGAAAATATAAAATCCCCTTTCACATCTCAACTCAAGCATCTGTTTCAAATTCTCAAGCAGCAAAATTCTACAAATCACTCGGAGCAGAGAGAGTAATATTAGCGAGGGAATTAAACTTAAAACAAATTAAAAAAATTTCAAAAATCCTGCCTGTTGAAATCTTTGCTCACGGAGCAATGTGTGTTGCAATTTCTGGCAGATGTTTTACATCTCAATTTCTCTATAATAAGTCGGCAAACAGGGGCGAATGCATCCATCCGTGCCGTCGCGCTTACATAATTACAGACCCGGAAACAGACAAACAGCTGAAACTCCAAAACAACAGGGTTATGTCTGCAAAAGACCTTTGCACCCTTCCGTTTATAGAAAAAATGAAAAAATCAAACATAAAAGCATTTAAAATTGAAGGGAGAAATCGCTCTCCTGAATATGTCTATACCGTCGTTTCAGAATATAGGAAAGCATTAGATAAAAAACTTACGCGAAAAGAAATATCAGAATCTATAGAAAGATTAAAACAAGTTTATAATCGTGGATTTTCCTCAGGATTTTATCTTAAAATGCCGACGTCCGACGATTTCTCATGGTCAGAGCATGGAGAACAAAAAGAAAAAAAATTATATGTGGGAAAGGTAGAAAAATACTGGCCAAAGGCAAAATCAGCACATGTAAAAATTCAGTCAAACAATCTTGCAATAGGAGATGAAATTTACATAATTGGAAAGCAAACTTTTATTAGAACAAAAATCAAAAGTATGCAGATTAATCATAAACCAATTAAACAAGCAAAAAAATCTCAGGATGTCGGAATTAAACTTCCTAAATGTAAAAAAGGTGATGAAATTTACCTCATCAAAAAAAGGAATTAAAATCTACCTAAGAAAATAATCACTTAATGATAGAATCAGCCCCTATCAACAGGACTGATTCTTTTAAATTAAATTAAACAATACTAAAATTGCCCAGACAAGAAGGGCTATCCATACCAGAAGATAAAACCAACCCCTTGCCAGTAGGTTTTTATTAAGCACCTTTCCTGCGAGTTTCACTAATTCTCTTGAATAAAAAGACATCCCAATTGCAAAAATAAAACTTGTAAATAGCATTACTGCAAAAATATCTATAATTGTCATTGTCTGTAAAAGAAAATTCAAAATCATTATCGCAGCAATAAACGAAACAAGTCCAGTGTAAATAGGTTTTGCCCAAATTGCCTTTACAACCTTATACCATGATTTCGGGTCAATAAGAATTACTGCAATTTTGATTACAGAAGCTACAACAAGAATCAATGCTAAAATTTCTACTGTTGTTAAAACCATCTTACCTCCTTTAATTATTTAATCTAAGAAAAACCGATTTATAAAATTATCGGAAAAGATTCTTTGTTACCTTAATTGGTTTTTTTAGATAGGTTTTTAAGTTTTGAAAGAGTATCCTTTTGTATGGAAGATATAAAACAAAAAGTTCTTAACGAAATGAGAAAGCCAGAACTTTTTATTAATAAAGTTGTTGATTATGTGGAAAAGAATGTTGATGATGCCTTTGGTATTGCCTGTAGAAAGAATCTCTCTTTAAATGAGTGGCAACCAGATTCATCATTTGGAGACCAATTAAATCAAAAAACCGTTCTTCTAACTGTTAGGATGTTTGATTTATGGGAAACTGCAATCGTTGATGTTTTGAATGAACATTTATATAAAAAATTTAAAGTAAATGTTAAACCCTCCCATGATTCTATTGGAGACTTAGAAATTATTTTTCCTGATGGGAAAAAAGAAAAATGGGAAGTAAAGACAACCCAAGGAAAAGACTCCTTTACTGGTGCAACTCATTCTGCTTCAAAATGTGATAATTATATTCTTATAAGTTATAATATTAACAAAGAAATGAAATTAAAGAAAAATTCAGATAATAAAGGATTTGTAACCGAAATTGCAGTTTTTGTTTGGGATAATATGAAAATGGCTAAATGGCAAGGGAAACCATCAGAAAATAGTAGTTGGACTACTTTAAAATTTCCTTCTAAAATTATAAACGTAAAACCAGAAATAGTTGTAGTGGGAACATTAGAACCTAAAGTAAAGTGGTGTAAGATAGTAAGACAGAAATTAGTAAATTAATAAAATTCTTTAAGATTTTTGTTTGATTTGTATTTTTTGATAGAATTCTTAACTCTTTCCT
The DNA here is from genome assembly GCA_017609535.1 of Candidatus Pacearchaeota archaeon. Lineage (GTDB taxonomy): Archaea > Nanobdellota > Nanobdellia > Pacearchaeales > GW2011-AR1 > JAFCDU01. The sequence goes on from JAFCDU010000015.1 coordinate 3,824, forward strand.
CCGACATTTTTATATACTCTGGATTAATATCAAATCCTATAAACTTTCTGTTTAATTTTATACATACTTCTGCAGTTGTTCCTCCACCCATAAAAGGGTCTAAAACTATATCACCTTCATCAGTAAGCCATTTAATAAAAAATTCTGGTAGTTGTGGATGGTATGGTGCGGGATGTTTTAGTCCCCTTAATGCAGAACAAGTATCAAATCTAAATACAGTTATTGGTTTTGCACCTTTGGGATGTGGTTTGCTACTGCCTCTTTGAGATAGTTTTGTTGTTCCATCGGGAAGGATTATATCATTTCCATGAACCTTACTTTTAAATCTTTTTAAAGAAACTTCTTTATAAGGGACTCTTACTCTATCAGTATATGTTTTGAATTTTTTAGTATCCTTTACAAAATGGAAAATATATTCTATTCTATCATTTAATCTTTTTTCTCCAGGCATAGGCAGAGCAGATTTTTTGAACCAAATATATCTATCAAACATTTTTAACCCTGTTTCTTTTACAATCCTATAAACTAATTCAAAAACATAAGTGCTTCTTTCCCCATTTGTTGCTCTATCATTTATATTTAAAATAAAAGACCCTGTTGGTTTTAGAAACCTTTGGGCTTCTTTAAATAGCTCTAAAAACCAATTAACATATTCTTCTGAATTGAAAACTTTAACTTTATGACCATAAGAAACTGTATCTGCATAAGGAGGAGATGTTACAACTAAATCAATTGAATTATCTGGAAGTTTCTTTGCTAATTCCATGCAATCACCAAGATGTGTTTTATTCAAATCAAAGTTCCCAAGTTTCATCTTTTTTCTTCCTCTTGTTTTATATAATATCTTATGTTTCTTCATTTTATAAACTTTGGTTTGAAAGTTCAATAAGTGAAAGCCACTTATTCGGATTATTTAATTTTTCTTTAAGTTCAGGACAAGCCAATTCATAAGGACATCTTTTAAGAGTCTGATGTTTAGTGATAAAATTGTAATAAATCTCTAAACCTTTCATAATTGCCTTTGCAGAATCAACAGAGCCGTGAAAACCTCTGAAGGTTTTAGTCCTTTGTCTAATGTTATTATGCAATCTTTCAATCATAATATTAAATCCCTCTCCTCTTGAAGCATTAACTTGATTATGAATAACATTAACTCTATGTGTTCTATTTGAAAATCCATAAACTTTCTTAATAGCGTTAGGATAAGCAAGAAGTCCGTCAGAAGTTACAATCTTAACCTGTTCTCCTGTTTTCTGTTTTGCTTTTTTCAATACAGATTTTAATTCTCTTTGTTCTCTTGCTTTAACATATTCAAAAGAAACTATAAATCTCGTCTTGCTGTCTATTGCATCAATAAACCAATTCTTATCAATACCTCTTTTAGTGTGGTGTTTTCTTCTGTGATATTCCATTTCGTCAATTTGTATTTCCTCTCCAACTTTTAGTTTAAGTTTATCTGTAAATTGAGAAATAATTTTTGAATATTTTATAATCCATTTGTAAATAGATTTATGCGAAGCATTACGAGGATAAAATGCTTTAAGATGTTCTTGGACTTTTCTTGTAGAAACTCCTCTATAAAATAAGTTAATAGAAAGAGTAATCTTCTTAGGATTATTTCTCATTCTGTAAAATGCGGTTCTTTTTATGAATTTCTTATTACAGGATTTGCAGAAATATCTTTGTTGTTTTCCGTGTGCCTTTGTTTCAAATGTTCCTCGTTTAACTATTTCTTTGCTCTTGCAACGAGGACACGATACTTTTTTATAGTTCTCTTGCTTATTACTTTTGTATTTCATTTGATGTCGCAATTGGGTGGAATACACGGGGGTTTCTGCCCCCACTTAATTTATTTCTTCATTATAAATATTGTTGCTTTTTTTCCTATATGTTTTTTAGGAATGTTAATATAAGCAGATGTTCCGAATGGTTTTACTTCAGCTTGGATAACTTCATCTATTCCTAACTTATCTAACTTCTCTTTAATTTCTTTTTTGTTGTCTTCACTTTTCATATAGATAATAGATATATGAACTATTTAAACCTTTCGGTTAAGGAATTTACTAATATTTATAAAGGTATATTCTTTTAATATAAAAAGTAAATTCCAGAAAATGCCATCAAAAAGACAAATTCACACAACATTATCAGAAAAAGATTTTGAATTATTTCAACTTGCTTTAAAACTCTCTAATGAAAGACCAGCTGATTTGTTAAGAGAAATAGTCAAATCTTGGATATGCTTAAATAGATTATCTCTCATAAAAAATGGAAAATCAAAATGAACTAAAAAATAGACATCCACAATTTAAGAAAAGGGTTTTGGTGCTTGTTGCACTTGAAGATAAAATAAAGAAATTGTTTAAAGAAGGAAAAATAAACAAAAAAAAGAAAAAAGAAATAAAAGAAATGATTTCTTTAGAATGGGATAAGGCATATAATAGACATCCTTACATTCCCCAATCAGTAAAGCAAGGTTTCAATTTGCTTTACACTTAAATTTTGTATCTGAGGTGTCAATGAATTGGATTTGTTTAATGCCTGAATCCTACTTGCAGGATATGTTGAATTTTGAGTTACATTGTAAATCCAATTATTCCCAAGGACATAAACGCTTCCTTTTCCACCACTCCACGGTAATCCGTGAGCAACATAATTAGCTCCAAATCTTAATGGTGCTAATAAAATTGATGCTTTGTTCTTCCGTCTGTATCTTGGAGTAACACCTAAAACAAAACGAGAAATTTCTGCAACATCTAAAAGTCCCATTAATCTCTTCCATTCTAAATCATATTTTTTATAATTCCTATAAATGATTATACATTTCTTAATCCCAAAATATTTCATAATTTTGATTTTGTTTTTATCAGATTCTGTATAAACTTCTACAGCAGGAATTATCTCTTTATCGGAATGTTTTTTCTTTGCTTCTGAAATTTGTTGTCTGAAATCATTTGCACTTTGTTTAAATGATTTTTCATAAACACAAAAGAAAGGAGTTTCAGAAATATCCTGAACTTCTTCTATAAATCTCATCTGCGAAGGGGTAAATTTCGTTCTCTCCTTAACCTGTATATGTAAAAGGAAGTTTGAATTTGGATATAAATTACAAATTGTTCTATATCCTTCTTTCATTTCACTTACACCAGAAGAATTAAACTTATTCATATTCCTCTTATCAAATTTAAAACTCTTTACTGCATAAGGCATAACAGAAATTTGCCTGCCACATTTTCTTGATAAATCAATCTCCTGTGTGTTAGGAATTATAAATTGCTGACTTGAAAGTGGAACTAACTTTGTTTCATTCCTCTTTTTGTCACCTTCTAATTTTTGATTCATATTTTTCTCCCGACTTTCGTCTTAATTTAGTTTTGCTTCGCAGTGATAACATAACTTTATAAGTATCTTACACCTCTCTCTTCTGTGTAAAAAGGTGGTGCATAACTTATTCTATTAGTTATACTTACAGGCTGCATTTACCTATCAAGTAACACCTTGACTATCATCCAATTTATTCAGAATAGATTTAATCTTCTTCTGATATTGGTTGAACAACAAAACACTAATATCAATTGTGCTGTATTTTCACTAAAATACATATAAATAATAGATATATAAATCTTTTGGTTAATTGAAATGATGGGAGTTAGAAGCAATTTGTGAAAATACAGCTTAAAACCCCCTCCACAATTAAAGACAGGAGATTTGATTTAAAAATATTTTGGAGAATTAAGACCAATTAAGGTAACAAAACCAGGAAAAAGAAGAAAAATTATATTAAAAGAAATAAATCGCAAGAGTAAGCAACCCAATAATAAAGCAATAAATAGAAAACAGCCAGAATTTTCTCTTCCTAACAACTTCCACCAAGAAAACCAAAAATATTAAAGAAAAAATTAAGCAAATAAAGAAGCTGATAAGCAAACTCCAAGAAAAATAAAAATTTCCAGATTCTAAAATAAAAGCCCCAATAGACAGGGGAATAAAAAGCAAGAATGAAAACTTCACTGTCTTCTCTCTTTCAATCCCGAATAATAATCCAGAAGAGATTGTCATTCCGCTTCTTGAAACTCCTGGAAAAAGAGAAAGAGCTTGGAAAAATCCAATTCCGAGCGAATTTCCAAAATTCAGTTTAGAATAAACTTTTGAATTTCTGGTAGAGAGCAGAATTAATCCTGTAAATATAAAACTAAGCCCAATATACAATAAAGATGAAAAAGTGCTTTCTATAAAAGAATGAAAAAAATAGCCAAACAAACCTGCTGGAATCGTCGCTATAATCAAATAAATCCACATTTTCCTATATCGCCTTTCAAAGGTTATCAGCGAGTAAATCTCCTTTCGCATAAAAATCAAAACAGCAATCAAGGAGGCAATATGCAGGGCAGTAAAGAAAAATAAATTCGGCTGAGAAATCAGCCCAGAAACTAAAGCCAAATGCCCGGATGAAGAAACAGGCAAAAATTCTGTCGCTGCCTGGATTATCGCCAAAATGATTTCCTCTAACATAAAATTTTAAAGACAAGCCATATTTAAATGTTAAGATTTATTTATGATTAAAATGAAACTGACTGAAATAATTGAAAGTCTCTATCAGGATATTTTTATTTTAGATACAAATATTGACTTTAATTTTCGCAAATCTTTTAATGAACTATTTCAAACAGGAAAAAGCAATCGCAATTTAGATAAGCGGTTAAAAGTATGGGAAAATCTTTTTGAATACAAAAATGTATTTATTACTCAAGGAGTGAAATCTGAAATTTCCAGGTTATTACGCAAGACGGAATCTTTATTGGACGAACCTCCGCAGAAGAGAGGAAAACATCGTTATAAGAAAAGGATAAGCGGGGCTCAAAAACAAGCAGTAATTCTTGCACGAAATGGGTTAAACCACATCCTGAAAAAAGCAAAAACAAGAGAATTGGACAAGCATTATCCTAATTTAGATTTTAATAAGTATAAAAAAATTTTAACATATCTTGATGGAGTATTGAAATTAAAAGGGCATAGAGATTTTAAAGAGGGCAATCACACCGACGAGGAAATTGTTTCTGCATCAATCTGTTTATCAGAATCAGGTAAATGTGCAGCCATAGTCACTGCCGACGGAGACATTGTAAGATTGTATAAAACAGGGCTTGGAATTTTATGTGCCCCGGAGTTTTCTCCATATAATAACCAATTGCGTCAAACACTTATGGAGAATCCAATAACTGTATATCATTTTTGGGATAGGAGATACAACGAGGTTAGAACTATTGCTTTTAATCACACTCTTGAGAAAGTTTTAGAGCAGCATTATAAAAATCAGATAAAAAAGAACAGGACAGCTAAAAAACTTTCAGACAGGGAATTGGAAAAAATGGCAGAGCAGGTTCATTTGTTTTATCAATATCTATGAAATAAAAGCAGGCCATCGCAGTCATAAACAAACAGGGAATCCCCCTCATCATTCCATATATGAGAGAAATTTTTTTCCCACTTTCCTGAATGCAGAGTCGCATTAAAAATGTGGGTTGCTTCATCTTTTATCACAACCTCCATCTCATCACACTTATTTGTTAAAACCAACCTCTCTGGCTCATTAAACTTTAACTCTTCTAAAACTAAACACCAATAATTCTGAGATTTTTTCCAAATCCCAATTTCTTTTTCTCTAGCCGAAGATTCCGCCTCCCCCATCTGACTAAAATATCTGTCTTTTTCATAATAATAAAGATTGGCAAACCCATTCTCCAAAATCTTTTTATTTATCATTCCATTCAAAAAAACATATCCCAAAATCCTCCCATATTTATCTGTCTTTTTCCACTCAATTGAAACGCTCTTATTCTCAACCAAATCCTGAAGAAATCTCCTCGCCTCCTCATAACAAAATTGGCCTTTCTCAGGAGTATTAATTCCCAACAATCTAATCCTAACTCCATTTTCTGTCTCTATTGTATCGCCATCAATCACGTGAGAAATATAAACTTCCTGCATCTTAGGTTCTGTCAAATTATAATAAAAAATCCCAGAAATAATAATCAAAAGAACAAAAACAATTATCTTTATCCTCATAAAACTGCCAAGACAATAACATTTAAAAGCATAATTACCCCTATTTCAAGAGAACAAAAATGGCAAAAGTAAGAATAAAACTTCAAAGCATAGATATAAACAAACTGAATGAGGTAGTTAATACTATAAAAGAGATTGCATCAAATGCAGGAACTCCAATCTCAGGCCCAATTCCTCTCCCGACAAAACGATTAAAAGTAACAACAAGAAAAAGTGTGTGCGGAGCAGGGACAGCAACCTTTGACAGGTTTGAGATGCGAATCCACAAGAGAGTTATTGATTTAACAGCAAATGAAAAAGTTCTCCATAATATAATGAGAATTTCTATTCCGCGAACAGTTAATATTAAAATTGAGATGGTTGATTAACCTTCTCATTTCTAAAAAATAGAGGATTCATAAGAAATAAAATAATCCTTCCTCCCAAAGAAGTTTTAATTAGCGAATAATTGTATCCCTCCTTCTAAACCTTTAAAAATCTTTGAACCTAATTTTAAACAAGCCCGTATCGCATAATGGTATTGCACGGCCCTGGAAAGGCCGGCCCTTTGGGCGTCGAGGTTCGATTCCTCGTGCGGGCGTAAATGCTGTCGTAGATAGCATATCCACGAGGAATCGTTCGATTCCGAACAATTTGCTCCATACTATCTAAACATAAAAATCCATGGAGCAAATTGTGAGCAGTGCGGGCGTGAGCACTTTAGGTCTTGCCAATAGTAAATCACTTTAGGTCTTGCCAATAGTAAATTAAAATTACAAGACTTAAATGCGATACCAAGTCCAGAACAAAAATATTTATAAACTATAAATTTATAAAAAATAAAGATGGTGAAAAAAGTTCTAATTTGTTTGATGTTTTTAATAGCATCTCTATAAAAAATGGAGAAGCTGATGAGCCGATAATTCTAAGATTAATTGATACAGATACTGGCAAAAAATTTAAAACCATCTCAATGGAATTAGATTCAACAGGGCGGGCATTGGTTGACATAGAGACAAACAAAAAAGAAATTTTAATTTATATTCTCCATGTTTATAATTTAAGTTCTTTTACAGATAGAGAAAACATCAAAAAAATAGATGTTGCAGGCCCATTTCCAACCAGCAAGGCAATGATTATAGATTTAGAAAACCTTGCTTATGATGAAGAGACAAATAATGCCGAAGAACTTAATTCAACAATTACAGAAAATTCTAATGAAGAAATATTAATTGACGAATCTAATGGAGAAAATAAACCAAATAACAGCCCTAATAAAGCAGATTCTGACGGGAATGCACCAGTGACAGGTGCTGCAGTTGATAATTCAGAATTCTCTATTAAACCAACTTTTTATTACATTGGAATTGGAGCCATTATTTTAGCACTTGTCTTATTTCTTGTTTTCAAAAAAGGCAGAAGCTTATGGGGAAAAGGAGAAGACAAAGAAATTAGAGCAATGGAAGAAAAAGTCAGGAAAGTAGGAGAGGAAATAAAAAGAATACAGGAGAGAAAACAAAAGATGAGCGAAGTCAAAAAAAGATTATCTGAAGAGGAAAAAGAACTGAGAGAATTGGAGGATAATGAGAATTAATGATTCTATAATTTTATAAAGTTTCATATTCTAAAACTTTGAAATGAGGAGATTTGTAAAGGTTATATTGTTTGTTTTTGCAGTAACTACTTTTGTAACAATTCTTATTAATCTCTTTGATTTTAAAGATATAAATAATCTTATGATAATAACGATTGCATTAGTTTTCAATTTTTGTTTTCTTATGTTGTTCGCCGTGATTACTGAAGCGTTGGTTGATTACTCTAAAAGAAAAGAAATTTATTTTATATCCGGGATTATTCTCTCTATTTTATTTTACTGGTATCTTATAAGCAGTTTTTTATATTTTTATTATGGGACTTTTCTAAGTTTAAATGGAATATTCTATATTTTTGCCACAAGAACTTTTTTTGGACAGGCAA
>JAFCDU010000055.1 GCA_017609535.1 Candidatus Pacearchaeota archaeon
TTTTTTTTAATTTTGAGGGAGATTCATCAGAACTTTTGGTATTTGATTGTGATGGCCATTCTATTAATAGTGAGGAAGATAAAACAGGGCTGTTATTTTCTTCTACTGGCTCTTTGGCTGGGGGAAATGTTGTCGTTAAAAATTGTACCATTGATGTTGGGGAATTTTTTCAATCTCCTACAGGTCCTTACGGTTTTGGAATTTTTATTGTCGGGATAAATAATACCGTAATTATGAATGTTAATTCCTCTAATGAATATAAAGGAATTAAAATTAAAGATGGAAAAAACATTTTGATTAAAGATAGTATTTTTAATAATAATGATTATGGAATTCAGTTTTATAAATATAATGTTGGTGCAGAAAATGTTTTAGTGAGTGATACCCATGCTTGTGGTAATCGTTTTGATTTTAGTTGTTTAGGGCAAGAGGGATTAGAGATATTGGGTAGTGGCAATTTTTTTGATGAATCTGATGATTGCGTGTTAGCATATCAGGAGTCCTGTAACAAAAATTTATAAATAAGTTTTCTTTAATTATGATATGGAAAAAGAGGACAGATTTATTTTTAGATTAAGGAGATCTAAAAGAGGGGTGAGTCCTGTTGTTGCGAGTGCTTTGTTGCTTATGCTTACAGTTGTTTTAGCAGTTATAATTTTTCTTTGGGCGAGGGGGTGGATGACTGAACAAATTCAGAAATTTGGGAGGAATATAGAGGAGGTTTGCAGTGAAGTGGATTTTGATGCTAATTTGTTTGATTCTACTTTAGAAATTGTTAATAGGGGAAATTTTAATATAAATAAATTTGAGATTAAATATTTTTATTCTGATGGGTCTAAGGTAGAAAGTTTGCCAATTAGTGTTGATAAGGGGAAGGCGGTGAGCAGGGATGTTTATCTTGATACTAATGCTGAGAAAATTCAGTTATTTCCTGTTTTGCTGGGGAGCTGGAAAAAGGATAAATCAAATTATTATACCTGCCTTGAACAGGGGAAATTTATAAAATAAGTTTTCAAAACAAGCAAGTCAGTGACGGAAAATTTTATGTTTCCTTATTGGGAGAAACATAACATTTATTAAGGGGAAATAATTAAAATTAGAGTAATGATTTCAAAAGATGAAAGGAGGTTGATAAAATGAATAATAAAGGTATTTCAGAAGTTATTGCAATTGTGTTAATTGTTTTGATAACTGTTGCGGCTGTGACTATTGTATGGCAGGTAGTTATCCCATTGGTATATGAGAGCACTTCGGGAGTTGGTGATTGCGTGTCTGCGGCTAATGAAGTTGTTATTACAGGGGTTTGTTTAAACGACACTGATTCAGAAAACAAGATAATCCAATTTAAGGTTAGTTATGGCAGTAGAGATGTTGGCTTGTCTGGTATTGATATTATAGCTTATGATGAAAAGGGAGATTCTAAAACATTTAGTGTAGACGAGGATTTGCCTGCTCCGAATGAAGAGAAGATACTTGAGACAGAGGATGTTAGGGAATTTGGACCGAGTGGAGAAATAACTAATGAATTTACAGAAGGATATGCTTATGCATTAAGGGTTGGTGATAAGACATGTACTGCATCAGGTAAGCAGACATTACCAAAGTGTTAATTTATTTTTAATTTAATTTAAATAAGCAGACTGCAAAGGCAGGATGAAGCGATAATCAAGAAGTTTGATAAAAGGAGGAGAGCAAAAATTATAATCATTTTGAAGAACAAATGAAAGGAGGGATAAAATATGATAAATAATAAAGGTGTTTCATCGGTAATTGCAATTGTGTTAATTGTTTTGATAACTATTGCAGCTGTGACTATTCTATGGCAGGTGATAATCCCGATGGTGCGACAGAGTTCTGATGTTGGATTTGCTTGCGAGAAGGCGAGGATGGAAAGTATCTACCTGCGATATCTGCATCTCTTGAATTTCAAGTAAAGAGAGGGAATAAGAATGCAGATATAGATGACTTGAGAATTTATGTTTATGATGAGACGGGGAAGAAGGTTTTAGAGTATACTCTTGGGGATTTTTCACCAAACGAACTTCCGAGTTCAAATAATGTAAGGACATTTACACAAACAAGCAGTGATATTAAAAACGCAAACGACGAATCACCATTAACTGATTTTTCAATTGCACCTGTGGTTAATGGAGAGGTTTGCGACAAATTAGAGCCAATTAATATTGAAAAATCTTAAAAAATTTATTTATTTTTAATTTAATTTAAATA
>JAFCDU010000056.1 GCA_017609535.1 Candidatus Pacearchaeota archaeon
AAAATCATAAAAAGAATTTGCAGCCTACCTAAGAACAGCCTTAATCCTTCTAACCCCTGATGATGAGGACTCTTCTTTCTTAATTTTAAAATGCCCAAGTTCAGAAGTATTCCTAACATGCGGCCCTGCACAAATTTCTTTTGAAAAATCTCCAATCGAATAAACAAAAACCTTATCTCCATATTTCTCATCAAAGACCCCATGCGCCCCGGATTTCTTCGCCTCTTCAGGAGACATCTCCTCACACTTCACTTCAAGCCCCCTCTTAATAACATCATTAACTAAATCCTCAATTTCCCGCTTTTCCTTTTCAGTTAATTTTCTGTCAAAATTAAAATCAATCCTTAATCTCTCAGGAGTTATATTAGAACCTTTCTGATGCAAATCTGGCTTTTTCAAAACTCGACGAAGCGCCTCCATCAGCAGATGAGTAGCAGTATGCAGTTTAGTTGTCTCCTCCGACTTATCAGCCAATCCTGATTTAAATTGCCCTGCTGAAGCTGTTCTGGACAATTCCTGATGCTTAACATACTCCTTTTCAAATTCCTTTTCATCAACCTTAATCCCATTCTCTTCAGCAAGCTCCTTTGTCATCTCAAATGGAAATCCGTAACTTTGAAACAAAAGAAAAGTATCTTTCCCAGATAATTTTTTATCTTTTAAAAGTTTCTTAAAAACTCTCATCCCTTTCTCAAGAGTTAGAAGGAATTTCGTCTCCTCTCTCTCAATCTCATCCAAAATCTCAACCTTCTTTTTTTGAATGTTTTTATAGTCATCATAAATTTCAAAAACTTCTTCTGCAACTTTTCGAACAAAAACATTTAAGCCAAGCCCGCGGCCAAACCTAATAGCCCGCCTAATTAATCTTCTCAAAACATAGCCCCTTTCATTGTTAGATGGAACAACGCCATCGCCAACAATAAACACAGCGGCCTTCAAGTGGTCTGCAATTATCCTCATTGGTTTCTCGTTTCCTTGATAAGATTTCTTTGACAACATCTCAATTTTTTTAATAATCCCAATAAAACAATCAGTAAGATAATTATCATCAAGTCCATTCAAAATAGCAATTGTCCTCTCCACACCCATCCCAGTATCTACATTTTTTTGTTTTAATTCAACAAATTTTCCATTCTTAGTTTTATCATATTGCATAAAAACATCATTCCAAATTTCAATGCCATTCACAAACATCTCTGTATCTGGACCGCAAGGTCCGGTTTCTCCAGCAGGCCCCCACCAATTATCACTTTTTCCTAAAAAATCAATTTTTCCGATTCCAAGTTTTGTCCAAATTGTTGCAGCTTCTTCATCTTTCGGAGCATCTTTATCACCCGCAAAGCAAGTTACAGAAATTTGTTCTCTTGGAATTTTCAAAACTTTTGTTAAAAATTCAAATGAATATCCAATCGCTTCTTTCTTAAAATAGTCGCCGAGAGACCAATTCCCCAACATCTCAAAAAAAGTATGATGATAACTGTCCCCTACTTCATCAATATCCCCTGTCCGAACACATCTCTGCACATTAACTAACCTCCTGCCTAATGGATGTTTTTGTCCAAGAAGATAAGGAACTAATGGGTGCATTCCAGCTGTTGTAAAAAGCACAGTCGGGTCATTTTCTGGAACCAGCGAAGAATTGCGAATCTCCTTATGCCCCTTTTTCTTAAAAAACTCAATATATTTCTTTATTAATTCTTTCCTGTTCATGTTTAATCAATGATAGGTAGATTTTTAAAAATTTGGATTAAATAATAAAGTGCGAGTAAATAAATCAAAAGAGCTAAGTGCGAGCGAGCATCTTAAGTCTTACTATTAATTAAATAAATAAATCAAAAGACTTGAGTGCGAGAAGAGCATCTTAAGTCTTACTATTAAATAAATTTTCGTAGCAGGATAACAGCCCTATTAATTTAAAAATATTTTTATGTGTTTTGAATCGCAAGTTAAGTGCCTAACGCACGCAACTTCTCGTGAATCTCTTTCAACTCAGCATCAATTTCATTATATCTTGTAGAATGCTCCTCTCCATCTTCTTCAAGTTTAATATTTGCAGACTTTTCTTTCAGATTTTTAGGGATGCTTGGATTTGGAAGTTGGTCGCCTAATTTTTCCAAACAAATTGCAACCTCCTCAAAAAGTTGCCGAAGTTTAATTTT
>JAFCDU010000016.1 GCA_017609535.1 Candidatus Pacearchaeota archaeon
GGCGGCATAATTGCTCCAAGAAAATCCATTGAAATTCAAGATTCAGAAGACATAATACTTTATACAAATGAGCAAAGAAATCTCCAATTAAAATTGAAGAATAAGGGATTAACTTTCCTGAATGATTGCAAAATCAGGTCAAATTTCTCTGGATTTGTTCAATCAAATGATATAAAGGATATTGATGTCGGCGAGATAGTTGAATTTAATCTCAAATTAAATGCCCCAACAAACACCAGCCAAATCCCTGAACTTTATATTGACTGCGCTGAGAAGAAAGAAAAACTTGAATTAAATATTGTAATTCTCCAATCAGAACTTAATATAAAAATTCTTGAAATGGCTCTTGAATCAAAAGATAAATTATCAATAAAATATTCTGTTTCGAGCAATAATCCCGGCGAGATAGAATTAATGTTTAATATCTCTGATTCTGAAGGAAATGTTGTTGCAAGGCAATATGAGAATATAGTGATAGATGATGAAGAGAAGCAAACTATTATTGATATTTCAAACGCAGAAGAGGGAATGTTAAAAATTTCGGTTGATAAGCAAAATGGCGACAGGCCTATTGTTGAAGAGTTTTTTATTTATGATAGAAGCGCTGTGACTGGTTTTGCAACAAATATTTTTTCGAGTGATTATACATATATTGGTTTAATTTTAATTACATTTGGAATTGGGGCATTTTTCATAATAAAAAGGATTGTTAAGTATAAAAAGAAACGATAATGTTTATGTAAATTAGTTTAAGGAAGCAGAAATTTTTTTGAGAGGTATAATTTAATTCAGTTCTATTTCAAAGCAGTCCTTCCCCCTCCACCAAATTGCGGTAGGAAAATTTCTGTAAATCTTTTCCAAAAACTTCACATAATTTTCTTCTTCTTTCTGAGGGTCTTTTCCCTGTTCTTGTTTTAATGATAATTTGACCTTCATCTTCCCTCTTTCTCACTACTCTTAATTATTTGTTCTTTAAATATAATATTGAGTTTTAAGATATATTTTTCAGAATAATTTGATTTATATAATAATTAACTGCAAAGTGAAGGTGCTCTATTTCTTAGGTATGTGTAAAAATATAAAAAGGCAGAGATTATATAATTTTATGGAAAAAAGAAAAACCGGCGTTGTTTTGCTTGTTATTGGCATGATTCTTTCTGCCTGCAACTTGACAATCACTGGGGCTGTTGTCGGAAACAATAGTCTTCCTGGCTGGCAGGTTTTGGGTTTGGGATTTGTTATCGGCGGGGCGGTTTTGGTTTTTTTGTCTGAAAGAGAGAAGATTGAAGGAAAAAAGCAATCCTAAACAACTAATTTTTTTTAACATCAATGGAAATTTTGCAAGGCAGTCTTGCCTTTATAGAGCTTATTAATGCTCTTGCTTCTGCTTCTTGTTTTGATGTTTGGATTCCAATTCTGAAAATTTCTTGTCCTGGTTTTACAAAAGCGGCTCTTCCTGCTGATTTACCAAATGCCTTTGACATTCCTGTCTGCATTCTATCTGCACCGGCACCTGTAAGCATTTTATTTTCCCTTAGAATATGGTGCGGGTAAGGTTTAAGTTCAAAGTAAAATTCTTTTTTGAATTTGTCTGTAAGGAATCTGTTGAGGAATTGTCTCATTGATTCCAATGCATTATCTCTTATCTGAACCTTCTCCTTTGATTTTACTATCAAAAGAGTTTTATATTTCCCATTCTTATATCCTTTTAAATCCCCCATTCTGAATTTTACTATAAGAGAATTTGGAATTGTTTTTATGTATGATTTGCTCTTTACTTTTGATTTCCTTGTATATGGGCGTGCTTTCTTTTTTGTGTATGCTCCAGCTTTTCTTAATGCCATTTAACAATCCCTCCTATAAAATTCTTCATTGCATCTTGGGCCTCACTAACCCATGTCATTAAAGTTATCATGCTCTCACCTCTGCAATATATGCATCTAAATCAGAAAAATCTTTTAGTAATGAAAAAACCTCTTCTTTCATGCGTCCATAAAATATACTCCAGCCGTCTTCTTTTTCTATTTTTAAATCATATTTTTTTTGAGAATCTAATTCATCAATAGATATTTGTTTTTTTATGTATCTATCTCTTAGATTATCAACTAATTTAAGGGCTATTCCTGATTTTTGTTTTAAACTAGTACAACTCATTGTTCTTTCGCCTCAAAAGGAGATGGGTTTTTCTTGTTCTCATTGCCATGAGCCAAAACATTACATTTAGTTCCAATTGCCTGCCCTGGAAGCCCCTTTTCAAAGATGGCTCTTAATATGCCATTATTTCCGTGCGCACTTTTAATTTCTCCAACTAAGACTTTCCTTCCGGGAGAAGTCCATTCAACCCTTTTTCCAACAAATTTCTCTGCCTTCTCTCGGCTATCACAACCAGGAATTTCAATTAAAAAATGTCTTGGTTTTTGTGTTTTTCTTCCTTGTCTAAATTGAACAATTCTTCCTTCCATGGTTATTAGTTGAGAATTTGGTTTTTAAAGTTTACCAGTTGAAAGAACCTGTACTAAATCAGAGATATCAAATATATATTTAGAGATTCCTTAATAGACCAACTCAAAATCTCCGAGGTCATTCTTTAAAATTTCTATTGCTTTAAAATTAATCTTTACTTCATTATCTTTTGATGTGATTTGCTTTCTAAATTCATCTGCATTTGCATCTATGAACCTGTTATTCTGGAGTTTTTTTATTTTATTTCCTTGAATTAGAAAGACTTCATCTAAGAAAAAAATCTCCCCTATAATTTTATTTTTTTGTCTAATCATAAACCGCGTTCTGTCCATTGAAAGAAAATCGCATCTTTGAGTATATTCAATCAAGGCATTTGTAATCTCTGCTCCTGATTTCCTCGCTTCTTCAACATCGAGAATGTTTTTTGATAAAGCGCCTTTTTTTGATTTTTTTTCTTC
The DNA here is from genome assembly GCA_017609535.1 of Candidatus Pacearchaeota archaeon. Taxonomy (GTDB): domain Archaea; phylum Nanobdellota; class Nanobdellia; order Pacearchaeales; family GW2011-AR1; genus JAFCDU01. Next base: position 2,922 of record JAFCDU010000016.1, read on the forward strand.
TTTTTCAATGTTATTTTTTACTTTTGCTATGAATTCTAATTTTTTCAGGAATCTGTGAGGGAATTTTCCTGTTTTTATTAATTTGTCTTCAAATTCTTTTATAACTGCTTTTTCTCCTTTCGTCTTTAATAAAGCTTCTAACATGCTGAAAACATCCTTGTAAACCTGCTCAATTGTTTTTTCCTGAACTCTTTTTTCAATTTGTCTTCTTAATTCCTGAAGACGCTTCATGTATTCCTTAGAATTTTTATATAATCTATCAAGTTCTGTGCCAGAGATTTTTTTAATTTTGCCGTGCTCCCATCCTTTATAATATTTAATCGCGATTTCCTCCAAAATATCTGCATATTTTTTTTCCAATATTTTTTCCTTTTTTACAAAGATATCCCGAATCTCTTTTACAGTTCCATAGACGTCTGAGGGTGGCCGGCCGTAGAGCATAAGCAGGGCTTGAGAAGGAGTGTTTATTCCCCAGAATAAATCATAAACAACAATATCCAAAAGTCGCCTATCAACATTTTCCTCTAATTTCTCGCCTGAACGCATAAATAAATCAATTGATTCTGGAGAGGGTTTAATTTTTCCCATTTTAAGCAATGCTTTCCACGGGAGGAATGCACTCCTGTCGTATAAGGGCACACCATCTCTAATAAATGTAAACATTACAGGACTCGCATCTTTTACACCTTCCCAAAATTCTGTCAATAAATAGACTTGGACATGCAGGGTATTTTTTACACCTGCAATTGCTATTGCTTCTTGAACATATGTTTGGATTATGCCTCTTAATTTTTCTTTTAATTCCAATCTCGGCATCCTTTTTACATCAGTATCATCAATAACAATGAAAACATCTATATCGGATGTGGGTTTTGCAGTTCCGCGAATCATTGAACCTCCGATGACATAACTTGTTACATATTTCTCAAATTTCTTCAATACCAATGTTTTATGAATCTCGGAAACTCTCAGGGCTCCAAGAATCCCCTTATCAAAGACTGGGAAAGACATTGAAATCGCTTCTCCAATTTCAAATTTAGAATCAAGGCATAGATTCCAGATATCAACATGGGTCATAACATGAATCCAAAATTTATCATTAATCTCTTTTGCAATGGTTATTGCTTCTAATCTAACTTTTCCTATTTCCTTGAATTTTTCCTCTGGAATTAAAGTTACAATATGGATTAATCCTTTTTTTGCATCCTGCTCTGGAATTTCGTATTCTTCTTCTATTTTTTTATTGGCTTGTGCAGGAACTATTCCAACAGCTTCGATGTATTTGAATTTTTTAGAAAGTTCTTTTTTGTATTTTTCTGCATCTTTTTTTATCTGCTCCATTTGTTTTCGGAGTTCGCCGATTTTAGGCGCGAGTGGGAGATTGCCTAATTTTTCTTTTGGAACATAATCCTGTGCAATATTTTGCTCTACTGATTTTTCAGATTTCTTCTTATGGTTTTCAGCCATTATTCAAAAAAGCCATTTTGCTTATTTAAAGGTTACTACGCGATTTTATTCAGGTTTTTAAAATAGTTTAACATATTTAGATAAACTTAAAAATTAATTTTTCTTAAAATCAGCAAGGTCCTGTAGGCTAATGGCAGACCCTCTCGTTTACGCCGAGATGGCGGAGGTTCGATTCCTCCCAGGACCATTTTAAATGAGGGTTTTGGCCTTGACTCTAAAAATTTTTAAACAATCTTTTTATGTTAATAATGTGCGAGGATAGTTTAGAGGCAGAATACGACGTTGCCAACGTTGTGACCCGGGTTCAATTCCCGGTCCTCGCATTTATTGAAATAATTTACAAACATTTAAATAAAATCAAAACATAAAAAATTATGGCAAAAAAGAGGGTAAAGAAAAGAATTCCTAAAGGGAGAAAAAAGATAATTAAAATTCCTTTTGGGGTAAAAATTATTGCTATATTGCTTTTTATTAATGCTGCATTTACTTGTATATTCGGGCTTGTTATGATTGGGGGGGAGATTTTTGGTGCTGACTGGACTATAAGAGATGTTTTAGTGCAGTTTTTTTCTATTAAAGAAGATGAATTAGAATCAACCTTGAAAATTTTAAGTTCATTATTTATTGCCGGACTTTTGTTTTTTATTTTTGGGATTGTTGATTTTATTATTGGATATGGGTTATGGAAAGGGCGACAATGGGCAAGGATTGTAACCGTAATATTGATGGCTTTCTTACTGCTATCTTCTCTGTCTTCACTTGATTATTTATCAATAATCCTGTCAGTTGTAATTGGGGGGTATTTACTTTTTGGCCCAGGAGTTGGAAAAAGTTTTAGAAATTAGTAAATGCGAGTTCCATCATTAAGGGCAATAGAACTAATGTCTAAATATTCTCTAAACCCCATCATCTTCTGTTCTGGCTCCAAAGATTTCTGAGATTTCCAATAGTTAGTGCAATCCCACTAATAGAATATCTGTAAATTTGTTTTAAATTTCCTGTGATAATGTTTCTATCAGTGCCGGCCCTTTTTAGAATGTTCTGTCCAATAGCAATTCTTAAATTATTTTCAATTTATTCAAAATTTTTTTCATTATTCATATCCCTGCATTCCTGTTGGTGGCATGTTTTTTGATTTGGATTTTCCAGATGCGATTACATCATCAATTCTAAGAATCATTATTGCAACTTCAGAAGCAGAAGCGATTGCTTGCGTCTTGATTTTTAATGGTTCTATTATTCCCTGCATTAGTGTATCATCTATTTTTCCTGAGAATAAATTTAGGCCGGCGTTTTTTCCTCCATTATCATGATGGGATTTTAATTCTGTTAAGATATTTAATGGGTCAAGCCCGGCATTTTCTGCCAGTGTAATTGGGATAAACTCCAAAGCATTTGCAAATTCTTCAACTGCAAATTGCTCTCTTCCTGAAATTGTTTTTGAAAATTGCTTTATTCTTCTTGATAATTCAATCTCGACTGCTCCTCCGCCTGCGACAACCTTTCCGCTTCTAATTGCAGAGGCAACATCCCCAAGGCCATCCTTCAATGCTCTCTCAATTTCATCAACAACATGTTCTGTCCCCCCTCTTATTAAAATAGTAATTGCTTTTGGATTTTGGCAATTTTTTATATAAGTCATTGCCTCTTCTCCTTGTTTTATTTCTTCAACAATTCCTGCTTGACCAAGGTCCTGTTCTGTCAGTTCTTTTAGATTTGAAACAATTTTTCCATTTGTTGCTTTTGTCAAGAGCTTCAAGTCGGATTGGGCTACTCTCCTAACTGCGTATATCCCTGATTTTGCCAGATAAAATTGGGCGACTTCATCAATTCCTTTTTGGCAGACAACAACATTTGCATTAACGGATTTTATTTTTTCAACCATCTGTTTTAATTGGTTTTCTTCTTGTTCTAAGAAGCTCTGAAATTGCTCTGGGCTAGAGATTGATACCTGGGTCTGCGCCTCTGGGGACTTTATTTCCAATGCAGAATCTATCAATGCTATTCGTGCATTTTCAATTTTTTTAGGCATTTGTTCTGAAACTCTCTCCTTGTCGAGGACAATTCCCTGAATTAATTCTGTATCTTCCACTGCGTTGCCTTTTATTTTTTCTATCTTAATATCATCAAGATTTACTTTTCCATTTTCTGAAATTAACTTTATTGCATTCACAACTATATCATCAAATTTTTCTTTCACATATTCCGCACCCTTTCCAGTCATTGCTGTCTGTGCGATTTTTAATAATTCTTCTTCTGAATTAATTTCAATTGCAAGCTCTTTTAGAATGTTTTGGCATTGCTCTGCAGCCATTCTATAGCCCCTTGTGATTGTTGTTGGGTGAATCTTTTGGTCCAATAATTTTTCTGCATTTTCCAGTAATTTTCCTGCGAGCATTACTGCTGTTGTTGTGCCGTCCCCAACTTCTTCCTCCTGGGTTTTTGCAATTTCAACAATCATCTTCGCCGCGGGATGTTCAATTTCCATTTCATCAAGGATGGTAACTCCGTCATTTGTGACAATTATATCTCCTGCAGAATCAACAATCATTTTATCCATGCCTTTTGGGCCTAATGTGGTTTTTATTGTTTCTGCAATTATTTTTGCGGCGAGAATATTGTTTCTTTGGGCATCTCTGCCAAGAATCCTTTGAGCATCTTCCGGCATTATATATACAGGTTTATCAGCCATGTTAAGATTTCTTAAAGGGAATTTTTAAGGATTATTGTGGTTTTGTATACTCTTTCTAATTAATATCTCAAAAAGATTATATCAATTTAATATATATATTCAGATGCAACTTTATTTATAAAAAACAATAGATTATATCTTTTATGGAAAATGAGGTTAAGACAGGGGTTAGTGTGGGCGATTTAATGACTAGAAATTTTATTTGGGTTTATCCTTCTGTTGATTTGAGGAAGTGTGCTAAAACAATGGTTAAGAAGAGGGTGGGGAGTTTGATTGTAGCTGATAAAAAGAAAAAACTTCATGGGATTTTAACTGAAAAAGATATTGTCTGGGCGGTTGTTAAAAAATCAAAAAAAGATTTGGCGGGGATTAAGGTTGAGGATTTGATGAAGAGAAAGGTCGTAACTATAAAGCCCAAGGCAGATATTTCTGAAGCATTGAGAAAAATGAAAAAATCAAAAGTCAGAAGGTTGCCTGTTTTGGAAAATGGAAAGGTTATTGGAATGCTTACTATGAATGATATTTTGAAGATTGATCCGGGCCTATTTGAATTAATGGTTGAATCATTGAAGATTAAAGAAGAATCTGCTAAACTAAAACGGCATAAAAAAACTGCAAGAAAGGCAGGGCATTGTGAAGAATGCGGGGAGTTTGACTTATTGTATAGAGATGATGGGGTTTGGGTGTGTGAGGCATGCTATAATTCTAAATAATTGAAAACATTTAAATATAAATGAATTCTTCTTTTTTAAAAGATGGCACACAAAAGCAGGGTGTTTGAATATACATTAAAGCATAAAGGATTTTTTAATTTTTCAGACCTGTATAATTTTTGTTTTCAGTGGTTGCAGGATGAGGGCTATAGCAATTTAGTAGAAGAATCTTATCAGGAAAAGATTACAGATATTGGAAAAGAAATAAAAATTAAATGGACTGCAAAAAAGAAAGTTACAGATTATTTTCAGAATATAATTGAATTAAATTGGCATATTATTGGGCTTCAAGATGCAGAGGTTGAAAGGGGCGGGAAAAAAGAAAAGACAAATAAAGGCGATTTACGGCTTGATTTTAGTGCTGATTTAGAAAAAGATTATGAAGAAAGATGGTCTGACAAGCCAATTTGGAAGTTCTTTAGAGGAGTTTATGATAAATATATAATCAGGACCACAATTGATGAATATGAAGACAGATTAGCTTCAAAGACAGCAAGTTTTGTTTCTGATGTTAAGGCCTTTTTGCAGTTAGAAGGACAATAAATCACACATAAATTTATAAATTTTAAACTGATTTTTTTTAAATGAAAAAGATTTTATTTGCAGTAGTTTTTATTATGCTTAGTTCAGGCGTATTTGGGCTTAATGTTGAGACAGAGGCGGTTAATAATGTGGTTATTCCGCAATTTAATCAGCCTGCAAAATTCAATTTTATTTTTAGCAATATTACATTGCCTGGAAAGTATAATGTTTATAGCTTATCCAACTTGAAGATGCTTCCATCCAATGAATTCTATCTTTCTACTAAACCGGAAAAACAGAATCTTGAAGTTTTCTTTTATCCAACTGACCAACTTGATATTGAAGGATTTTATACTTTTGTCTATTATGTTAATGGAGAGGAGAAGTATGAAGATAAAATTACTTTGAAAATTGTTAATTTGCAGGATGCTATTGAGATTAGCTCTGAAGAAAATGATTTTGATTCTGGAAAAATTAACTTTTACATTAAAAATAAAGAAAATATTGATTTGAATGGATTGAAAGCAAAGTTCTCTTCAATATTTTTTGATGATGTTGAAAGGGAGTTTGATTTACCTGCAAATGGAATTGCTGATTTTGAAGTTGATGTTGATAAGGAAAGGATTAAAACAATAAATGCCGGCTCATATATTGTCAAGGCAGATTTTGATGTTCAGCGAGGCGATTCAGTTGTTGAAGGGAAGATTTATCTTGGGAAGAAAGAGGGAATTAAGAAGGAAGAGAGTAGTTCGGGATTTTTCATTAATACAAAGACTATTACAAGCATCAATGTGGGCAATGTTGAGCAAGTTGTCAGAGTTGAAGTTAAAAAAGATATCTTTACGAGGCTTTTTACCTCATTTAATTATGAACCAAATGTTGTAAAAAGAGATGGATTTACAGTCAGTTATTTGTGGATAGAGGATTTGAAACCTTCTGAAGTTTATAGTATTAAAGTAAAAACAAATTATCTTTTTCCTTTTCTTGTAATAATTGTTGCTGGCTTGATTATTATTGGATTCAAGCATTATACTGAATCCAAGATTATTGTAAATAAAACAGTGTCGCCAGTAAAGACGAAAAAGGGGTTTGCATTGAAAGTTCGCATTAATGTTAAAGCCAGGAAGGGGGTTGCTAATGTGTCAATTATTGACAAAATTCCTTCGATAGTCAAGGTTTATAATAAATTCGGCTCTATTAAGCCGTCTGCTTATGATGTAAAAAACAGGAGATTGGAATGGGATTTGGGAACCTTGAATGCAGGTGAAGAACGGATTTTTGATTATATTATTTATTCAAAATTGGGTGTTGTCGGGAAATTTTCACTTCCTCCTGCCAATGCAATTTTTGAATTTAATGGACAAGTTCATGAGACTGAATCTAATGAAGTTTTTTTTCTATCTGAACAGATTGAGAGGGAAGAAGATTAGATAAGCTTAAAAAATCTTTTTTATTTAATTGATTATCCCGCCATAGCTCAGAGGTAGAGCATGCGGCTGTAGATGATTAGCGTGGATGTTTCCTACGGGATAAGATGAAACGCGATAAGCGAGGGTTCGACAGAACCCGCAGTGTCCCCGGTTCGATTCCGGGTGGCGGGATTTTTTCCGTGTGAGAGATTTTATATTTCCGTGTGAGAGATTTTATATCAGCAATAAGGGCTCTGCAAGTTTCCGTCCGTTATGCCTCCTGAAGAAAATCTTTGATTTTGTGAGAACGCAATACGGCAAGAAATTCTGGAAGGATTATCACAGAGTTTCAAATGTTCACGTTATATAGAATTAATTTCCTTTTCGTATTTTTTAACAAATTTCCAGGACTTCTTTAAGAAATCTGCAAAATCTTTTCTGTTGTCGTAAAAATCCTGCAAATAAGATAAGAGGGGTTTTCTATTCAATTTAAAATTTTCATATTCCTTGTAAGAATCGAATTGGTATTTGAAAACATTTTGAACTCGTTTGTCATTCAAGATAATTCCTGGCACCATCTCGCTTAATTGCCAGACTAAATGAGGTGCATCAAACTCTTTTTCCTGAGTTTTAGGAAAGACCTTTTTCCATTTTTCAAAATATATGAAATGCAAAATTTCGTGAATAGCAACACTTTTCATATATTTTGGTTTTTGTTTATAGAAAAGGTCGAAAGTTCTTTGTTTGATGTATCTAGGACAGATAGGGTTCAAAGAAATTCTCGCAAAAATTTTCTTATCTTTTTCAGGCCATTCTTGTTCAACAACTTTAGAAAGAACAAGCATAATATCATCATTGATTTTATTCCATTCTCTTTGGAAAATTTTTGCCCTTTTTTCTAATTCGATTCTTTCCTTTTTGAAAACCTCTGTGAAAAAACGATACTCTATCTCTTTTCGTTTTTTCTTATCTTTAACATTCTGCAATCTACCTTTTAATTCAGGATAATTCTTGTAAATTGCGTTACTCCAATCCCAATCGCCTTTTGCAGGATTTAGAAAATGGTGAATTAAAGGAAAGATTTTGTTTAACGGTGCAACACTAAATTCTAGTCTTGGAACTTTCATACCTTATTGAAAAGGAAAATTTGTTTATTAATTTAATGTGAGCGCACATTTGAAATTAGACACAAAAGTATTTTTTATCTTGTAAAAATTTATGCTTAATAAAAAGGTTTTGTAAAATTATTGTGGGTATGTTTTTTCTGCAAGGAAAAATGCCAAAGCGATAGCGTAGGCACAGTATGATGCAGGGGAGTGCCACTATTTAAAAGAAATAATCTGATACCCATATTTTTCAACTTCTTTTTTAGGCCAAAATTCTACATCTTTAGTTTTAATAACATAAGTTACTTTTTTCTCAATAACTCTACCAGTA
>JAFCDU010000057.1 GCA_017609535.1 Candidatus Pacearchaeota archaeon
TTTCTTCCGAGATTTTTGAATTTGTCTGGTTTGATGATGAATCCCTCTTGTTTTAATTTTGGTTTATGGACAGCGAGTGTGTTTTCATCCATTGCAATTATTCCATCTAATTTTTTTTCAAAAGAACCTATTTTTTTGTCTGATATGGAGAGGATGTTGAAGTTGTGCCCACCGCGGATTATTGACTGGTAGTCGCGATAATTGAAGGTGTAATATCCATTGCTGACGAGGACGTTTGATACGATTTCAGAAATCTTGTTTATTCCCTGCCCTGCTTTTCCGCCAATGACAATGTTCAGCCTCATTTTAATTTTAAATTAGAGCGGATATTTAAAGCTTTGTTTAGAAATCAATTTCCAATCCTTGCATCAATTATTTTAACTTCTTTTTCATTGATTATTATGGGGTTTAAATCTATTTCTGTTTTTAATTTTGAGAGGGAGTAAACAAGTTTGACAAATTTTCCAAGTGCCAGTTTTTTCCTTTTAGATTCGAGTATTGGGAAGTTTTTTAGTTCGCGAAGCATGTCGATTATGTCATGTCTTGTTACGGGTATGGCTCTAAATGAAATATCTTTTATTGATTCTACAAAGATTCCTCCAAAACCTACTGCGAGAAGATAGCCAAATGTTTTGTCTTTTTTTATTCCAACTATCATTTCAATTCCTTCAACTTCTTTTTGCGAAATAATTTTGTTTCCAAACTTTCTTCTTAAATCAACTAGGGCTTTTCTTGCTTCCTCTATGTTATGGCATTTTTTTATTCCACCGAGTTCTGTTTTATGTTCAGGGATATCTGCCTTTAGATAGAAAGGAAATTGTTTTGGAAAATCGTCCTCTGATTTTACATCCTTAACTTCTTCAATTGGAAAATTTTTTAATATTTCTAATGACTCTTTTAATGATTTCATTTTGTTAGAAGTATAGATGGATATATAAATTTTATAGTTAAATATACAAAGTAATTTTAATATATTTTTAGATGAAAAAGAGAGTGAAAAAGAACAAGAGCCCTGCTTTATGTGGTGCAAACCAACAGGCGGGTGCGGGTTTTATGGATTGGGATTTCTTGGTGCTGCGATTTATTATGTGTCAACAGCATCAGGGTTTTGGGCGGGGGTGTTGGGTATTTTGAAATTCTTGGTATGTTTTTGAGATTCTAAAATTTGCAGGTGCTTAGGAATTTTTGGATTGAAGCAAGTGTAAATATGCTTTTATGTTTTGGAACTTTTGATTAAGGTATTATAACTGGAGTTATGAAGAGCCAATTAAACAAGAATGCGAGAATAACTAATGATAAGCTGATTATGGAATAGAAGAAACTTTTTTGTTTTTTTGTTTTAGATATAATAATGCTGGGTTGATTTGGCTCCCTCCGACGAAACAGGCAATGACAGGTTTTTTTAGTTTTGTTAAAAGTTTGGCGGTTTCTAACGGCTGAGTCATGTGCTGCGGTGTTAATAATATAATGAAAAAATCAAAGAAGGTTTGATTGTCGAGGATGCGGAGGGTTTTTTCGTAGGTTTCTGCAAGTGCATCTCCGAGGAGATCTATGGGGTTATTTTTGCTCCATCCAGTAGGCAGGAATTCAGATAATTTGTTTTTAATTTTTTCCGGCAATTTTGGGATTTGAATATTTTTTTGTGATAGGTAGTCTGCGGTTAGGACTCCGAGCCCTCCGGCATTTGTAACAATGCATACGCGTTTAAGATTGTGAAATTTTTTATACAATTTTGTCAAATTAATCAGTTCTCTTATATTTTCTATCTCTGTTATCCCCGATTGTTTGAAAATGCCGGAGTAGATTTTTGGGTCAGTGGCGAGGGCGGCTGTATGTGATTGAGATGCTTTCTGTCCTAAAGCAGTCTTGCCTGATTTTATTGCAAAGAGCGGTTTTTTGCATTTTTTACAAACTTCCAGGAATCTCTGCCCTTTTCCTGGTTTTAGTGATTCTATGTATAATGCAATTAATTCTGTTTTTTTGTCTTTTGAAAAGTATTCTATGAAATCAGAAAAATCTGTTTGAGTTGAATTTCCGATTGAGACAAATGAGGATAAGCCAATGTTTTGCTGAATAAGTTTATCCAAGATTCCTACTCCTAATGCACCTGATTGAGAGATAAATGCGAGCTTACCTAATTTCGGCATTCCATTGAAGAATGTTGCATTAATTAGTCTTGGTATATCAAGGAAACCGAGAACATTTGGGCCGAGCAATGTTATTTTAAATTGTTCTGCTATTTTTTTTATCTCATTTTCTAATTCTGAATTTCCAGATTCTGAAAAGCCGGCTGAAATTATGACAACTGATTTTACCTGTTTTTTTCCGCATTCATATAGAACATCTGGAACTTGTTCTGCCGGTATTGCGATTATTGCACAGTCAATTTGGTAGGGTGTTGATGATATATCAGGGTAGGAATTATGATTTAGAATTTGCTCTGCTTTTGGATTTATTGGGAAGGCGGTTATGTGAGGTGATTTTAGCAGGTTTTTGAAGATTATGTGCCCTATTTTTTTTGGATTTCTTGAAGCACCTATTACTGCGAAAGTTTTTGCATTAAAGAATTTTTCTGCTTCCATGTTTTATGGACGAGAGGGTGGTATTTAAAATTTTAGAATTATTTAGTTTATGGCAGACTGATTTTTGTTTATTATAAGTTTCCTATGTGCTATTTTCCTTTTTATATAGATAAGGGGAATGTATTAAGTTTATTTGTATTTTTTCTTGTTTATTTTAACTAAGCCATCATTCTTCCTATTAATAGATAAATAACAGCGAAGCCCTAATCCTTCTTTTTACTTGGCTGTCTTTAGTTTTTTATTTCAATAAAAAAATTTTTAACTATCGTTTTTCTGATAATAATATGGGAAAAACCTTGGAATTTCTGGCACATGGGGCGGTCGGATTTGCAGGAAAGAATGACTGGTTTAGAGGAAAATTAAAAGAGATTCTAATTAAGAAGCTTAATCAGAATTATGAGCAAGTATCTGAAGATATTATGAGCAAGTATCTGAAGATAATGAGATATTAAAATATCAGAGAAAGTTGGGTATTTCTTTGTTGCCTTTTCTTGATAAGGTGGTTTCTGAAAAACCTGAAACTGCAAAGAGAGTTGTTGATTTTACTTTTCAGTGGATAGAGGACATGAAAAAAAGGGATGATTTTAGAAAGCAGGGATTAATGGCTCCATGCACTTATGTTGTAGAGCCGACAAATAGATGCAATTTGAAATGTCCTGGATGTTATGCAGCAAGTATAAAGAAGGGGAGTGATTTAAGTTACGAGATTGTTGAGAGAGTAGATGATGAAATGAGAGATGCTGGAGTTACATTGACGACAATTAGTGGAGGAGAGCCATTTTTAGCAGAGAGAAAAGAAAGAGCAATAACGAGATTGGCTGAGCATACTTTGGAGCGGGGAAATAGGGGCGGGTTTCTTATTTATACAAATGGAACTTTGATTGATGAAGAAACTGCGAGGAGGATGGGTAAATTAGGAAATATATGGCCAGCAATTTCTGTTGAAGGGTTTGCAGAATCAACTGAGAAAAGGAGAGGAAAGGGGATTGTAGATAGAATAAAAAAGGCAAAAGAAAATTTAAAT
>JAFCDU010000017.1 GCA_017609535.1 Candidatus Pacearchaeota archaeon
ACACTTCTCACTGCCAGTTCCAACATTAACCAACTCACATGCCTGCCCCAAGCTCTGGCATCTATATGCATTGCACGGCTTCAGCAGGTCTTCATTGCATTTTTCACAATCCCCCCCAACCTCCGGCACCCAAGGCTTGCATTCAAATATTGCATACTTCCTTTTTATCTTTCCTATGCCGAACCATTTTTTGAGAATATTATTATAAAAATCATCAAACCAACCAATTAAATCTTCAAGAATAGGAATCTCATCTAAAATATCTAATAATAATGCAAATGATGTCCCATAAGGTGGGATTAATGCAATTACCCATCTAATATAATTATCTCTACTAACCCCTATATCACTCCTTCTCATAACATCCACTCCTCCAAACTCTTCCAACAACCCTTCTAAATCAACCCCTAACTCTGCTTTCTGCCCTTTAATATCACGAGCCATTATCTTCAATCCACTCATATAATCCAATGATGTAATCTTTTTTGCCTTCCCACCAACATCATATCCCTCATCACTCAAATCTTCTGCATAATTCACACTCATAATTCACACTCATCCCGCAATCACCTAATGAACGGCACCACTCATTCATTTGCTGTGTAAATTCCTCATTTCTACACTCACAATTTCCCTTGCAATGATACTTGAAGTCAAGACCCTTCACATAAATAATAGTGCATTTCTGGCTTGCAATCCCACAGGTGCCTATTGCATCTTGTCGTCGCTCATCATTTGTTAAATCCCACCCCCGCGGATAACGAGGAGAACAAAAATCAATTGTAGTATGCTCAGACAATCTAAAACTTCTCCAATCGCAATCAACATTCTCCTCACATCTTTCTTTTTTCTCCTCAGGTTCTAATTTATTATAAACTAAACAATCCCTATAGTCATTCATCCGACAATATGCATTTGACCAAATCACTTCCCCAGTTTCATTATCAACCGTGTCTGCATGAACACAAATCTGGCTTCTATCATCTGAACATGCCTTAACATCAATTACCCCCTGGTTGCAGACATATCTCCAATGTGTGCTTCCAGGAACATCGTCTCCATCTCCGATTTTTCCTTCATAAACACACCAGCTCTCTCCATTTTGATAAGTTTTCCCACCAAACAAGCAGCTGTTATCTTTGCAGTAATAATCGCCAATAGATGGGTTAAAACCATCTTGCAACCCCGATGCACAGATAGTGCTCTCAAATCTATTGCAATTTCCGCATGTTTTTTGATTATCATCTAAATCTAAAACACATGAATCTTCTTTGCTAACAACCCTTGTCCAATAATCAACATCATCAACTTTTGATGCATCATAAATATTTGCCCGATTCCCGCAGGAATCAACAAAATAAACTTCATCAAGTCCAGGAAAACATTTTGTTTTTCTTGTCATCTTACAGCTTGTATTTAATTCAGGTGCAGTGCATAAATATCCTTGATAGAATTTCCCTTGCGAACTAAGGCATTTATCTCCACTAACAAATTTGCAGCCATCTCCCAAAACACAAGCGCCAACTTCCTTATTTGTGAACAATGAGCAACTTACCTGGTCAAGATTTTGTCTAAATTCATGCTCTAAATTTCCCGCCCTCCACTCGCATTCTTGCTCAGTCCCCCAAATTGTTCTGTCTCCAATAATACAGCATCCTTTTTTGGCTTCAGGAATATTTACACATGCACTTTCAATAAAAGTATTTTCACAATTTGCCTGTGCAGAATCAACATAAATTCCTCTGTCTTCATCAACACAGCATCCAAATCTGCAGAAGCTCGTTTCCCTGCAATTTGCAGAAACAAATTCTCCAGCACACTCGTCTTTTGTGACTCCTTGGCAGTATCTTCCATCATTAGTAATCTTACAGCAAACATTAGGATTTCTCTCGGCAGAGACAAAATCAGCTGAAAAATAAGAAAATGAGAATGTCATAACTACAAGTAAAAAAATTTCTCCAAAACAAATTTTCTTTTTAAATTTCATAATATCACACATCCTCTTACAGCAAACCTAAATTCATCTTGCGATTGTCTGTTTTTAATTTTATAAATTTCAGAATCTCGATAAGTAATTGACTTAATATCATATTCAGGATTCAAAATCATATAAGAGTTGTAGTCAAAATTACAAGTTTGCGATTCATCTTCTATTATATTGATTGCAACCAATGTTAAGTCTCCTAAATCCGATTTTCTTTGAACTTCAAATCCATCAAACTCCTGCGACTCTCCACCTTTCCGAAGTTGCACATTTCTGTCAATATCAACAAAAACATTTTCAGGCATAACCTCAACTTCAAAATCCCCGCCCGATGAAGCAACCTCCCATCCCTGATTTCTGAATTCATTATCTAATTCAATCAAACACCGGGCGACATCATCTTCAATATCCGCCTTAATTTCATCTTCAATGCTTCCAATTAAATCAGGATATTGATTCACACAAGGTAAAAAATAATTTTCCTGATAACAAAGATAAGTATATTCTTCATCTTTATATAAAATCCCATTCGGTTCCGCAAATCCCCCATTCATCAAAATTTTTTCAATTGAATCTCTTAATGCATCGCCAACGCATTTATCAAGAAGCTGGTTTGAAACTTGCGACGCATTGCCTGAAGGCCCTGACGGCAAAACCAAAAACAGAACAATAATCCCCGCAACAATTATAATGGCGATTATAATAAATAACGTAATTTGTCCTTGTTTATTTTTCATTTCAATACCCATAAATTAACCCCCAATTTTTTAATTTTCAAAATCTTTCCATCTATAGTTAATTCTAATAAATATTTTTCAGCAGTATTCCATGAAATACCAAGAGACCTTGCAATTTCAGAAGTAGTTGCCACTTTTTCTTTTTTAATCAAACCTAAAATCTTTTTATGAATATTCATAATAATATTAATATATAATTTAATATATAATTTAATATGAATATGCCTATATAAATATTTTCCTTATCTTATAAATTTGATTGGAACAAAAGAAGATTTTCAATTAATAACTAAGATAAATGTATATAATAGTATGTGCGAAAGACTCAATCATCTATGCTTAAAAAACTCAATCTGCCTAAATCTCTTCATCACCTTCGCATAACTTCCCTTCTCAACAAGCACTTTTGTTTTTGCTTCATTAAGTAGTCTGAAATCATATTTGGAAACACCGCCCTTTATCTTGCTTTTTCCAGGATAATCCCTCCATCTGCCCCCTTTTTTTGGTTTGTATTGCAGAACCATTTATAAAAGAATAACTTAAATTATAAAAAGTTATCCATTATCCGAGCGTGTCTAAAAATTCTCAAACTCGACGACAAAACTTCGTCTTATTTTATTAATCTGGATAATATAATCTCAAAGCAACTACCAAGCAATAGCTTTAAAATTTTTCAACATCTTATTTAAAAATATAAACTCACTATTTTTTAGACATGCTCCGATTATCCATAAGTAGGGCTTTTTTTATTTTGCTTATATTTCGGAATAAAAACCCCGCACATTCCACAAGCCATATCCAAGTCCATCCCGCACCTGAACCAATCTTCACCCAATGTCTCAACTTTCTTAACAATCCCTTTATCTTTATCGGTCCTTTCTTTTTTATCTTTATATTCCATATTTACAAACCTTAATTTTTTTATTCATTCTCAACCCTCGGAGCAAGGACAAATCCAACCCCCATATTATCGCCGGCAAAATCCAAACGAAGAGGATAATCATTAGAAAATCTGATTGAAACTCTTTCCGAAATCTTTCCCGCCTTAATAAACTTCATTAAATACTCTAAAGAATATTTTGATTTTCCAACCCCCTCTAAAACAGCATCATCTCCAGAAAATTCTGCTCTTGCACTATTCAATGAACCCTGCCCCTCTAAAACAAAAAACCCATTTCCAGAAATAAATGAACACGCATCAGCAACAACATTGCAGTCCTCAATAGCCTGCGAAAAATCCAAAGAATTCATCTCAACTTTGCAGGTAAAATTCAAATCCGGCTCATCTTTATCTTCTGATTCAACATCAATCAAGGCCATATTAAAAGTTCTTTTGACTTTGTCAAAAATAGAAATCTTAAGTTGATTTTCTTCCTGCTCAAAAACAATGCTTGAAGATGCTGAAGCTCTTTTCAAAATCCCCTTTAAATCAGACAAATTAACCCCCCACACCTCGCCCCCAGCCTCATATTGGGAGAAATTCTCTTTCGGCATCTTGAAAATAACCATCGCCACATTCGCAGGATCAACAGCAACAATACTCATGCCATCTTCAAGCAACTTAATCCTAACCTCTGTCACAATTTCAGACACAATCCCAATCGCATCTGCAAGGATTTTTGGCTTGTCCAATTTTAATATCATAATTAAAAAACCCGAGAATTATATTTAAAGATTATTGTAGTGAAATTATTAGATAAATCCATAAATTATCTAATTTTTATAGCATTTTCCTTATTTAGGAATAAAAATTAAATCTTCCAGCCCATAACCTCCTATACTCAACCACATCAAAAAATAAAAACCTTCAATCCATATAAAGATATGGAACCTAAAATCCACTCTCAAAACCCAAATCCACCCAGCCCTCCCTCACAAGCCCAACTCCTCGCCCAATCATACTACGCAAGAAAAGACATACAAGAAGCAATCTACAATTTCTGCAAAAACAGAGAAACAATCCCAAACTTCAACAAAAAATTCTTTGGAAAACGCCCCGACGCATTAGACTACCCTTCTGATTTATTAAACTACGCAAAAAAAGGAGCAACTTCTTTCCACTGCTCAGAAGAGCTCTGGTCAAATCCATTAGAAATTTCAACAGACATGACACCTGAACAACTAAATGAGTTGAAAATTGGCTGGGATTTCCTCATAGATATTGATTCAAAATATCTGGATTATTCAAAAATTGCAGCAAGGTTAATAATCAAGGCACTTGAATACCACGGAGTAAAAAACATAGGAATCAAGTTCAGTGGTTCGAAGGGCTTTCATTTAATAATCCCATGGAAAGCATTCCCTGAAAAAATATCTGGAATTCAAACAAAAGATAAATTCCCAGAATGGCCCAGATTAATAGCAGGTTACATAGATGAAATGATTCATTATGATTTAACTCGCGAGATTCTAAAAACACAGCCATCAATAGAACAGGAAACACAGGAAGCAATCTGCAAAAAATGTTCATCTCAGGCAATAAAGCAGACAATCTCATTATACAAATGTGCAAACTGCAGAGCTACCTCCGAGAATATGAAAGCAGTAAAAAAAACCCTTCGCTGTCCGTCCTGCAATTATGACATGGAAAAAATTTCAGAAAAAGAAATTTACAAATGCAACAATTGTCAAATCAACTCTCTCAAAAATCCAGAATTATTTGAAATCAGAGCAACAGCAAAACAACTGATTGATTCAGTTGATATAATCCTCGTCGCCCCCCGCCATCTATTCAGAGCGCCTTATTCACTCCATGAAAAAACCTGTCTTGCATCCGCAGTCATAGAAAAAGATGAAATAGAAAGCTTCAATCCTCAAGATGCCGACCCCCTAAAAATTCAGATTAAAAATTTCCTTCCTTCTTCGGAAAAAGAAGAAGCCCGCGAACTTTTACTGCAAGCCTTAGATTGGGCAGAAAGAAAACAAACAAAATCTAAAAAATATGAAGGCAGACCTATTGATGTAAAAAATCTCAAAATAACAGAGGATATGTATCCACCATGCATACAAAAAATTCTAAAAGGAATAAAACAAGACGGACGAAAACGGGCATTATTTATTCTACTCGGATTTTTCAATTCCCTCCAACTCCCGCAGGATTATATCGCAGAAACACTAAAAAAATGGAATAAAAAAAATTACAAACCATTAAGAGACGGCTACATCCAATCACAAATGTCCTGGTTCTCAAAAAATCGCATCTTGCCCCCAAACTGCGATAAACCGCAATACAAAGAACTCAAAGCCCCCTGCAACTGCCCTGGAATCAAAAACCCTATAAACTACACAATCAAACAAGCTTTCAGAGTAAAAAGAAAAGAAAAAAATGAAATCAAACTCAAATAAATTAATCCCAGTAACCTACCTAACATCTTATCTATACTGCCCGCGAAAATTCTATCTTGAAAAAATCAAACGCCTCCCCCAACCCCCGACAAAACAAATGATAGAAGGCAGAATTCACCATGAAATAAGACAAGCATTCTCAAACAATGAAAAAGACCTGATTTTAACACTAACAAAACACGCCAACATAGAAAATGAATTTCAAAAACTTTTAAATGAATTAATTCATCTATCCTTTGCAGAAAATACAAAATTAATTAGAACATTTTCAATCTCAACATCAGAATTAAAATCTAAAATCATAAGAGCAATGAATCAAGACATTGAATTACGAATACATGCAATTAAGCAGACAATTCAACAGGGTTTTATAGGCCCTGAATTATGGTTTAATCTCAAACCAAAATACATCTCTGAACATCCCTTATCATCTGAAAATCTCGGACTAAAAGGCAGGGTAGATAGAGTAATGATTGAAGGAGACACAATTATTCCTTTTGAATTAAAAACGCGGGGAGTTACTAAAATATTCCCGTCAGACGAAATACAAATAACTGCCTATGCAATGCTTTTAGAAGAGCACTATAAAAAATCAATCCCCTTAGGAATTCTTGAAGCAGGAAATAAAACACACGAAATCCCCATAACCGAAGAAAACAAAATCAAGGTTCTTCAACTAATAGAAGAAATTAAAAACATAACAGAAAATCCTCCATATCCATCAAATTTTGCAAAATGCCAGTCCTGTCCATGGCAAATTCAATGTGAATCCTTAGGGCAGAAAAAACCTGACTGGAAAGATTAAGATTAATACCTCACAAAATTCTTTATCCTTTAATTAATTAAAATAAATAGTAATAAGCAACCAAAGGTTGACCATTTGTGCGAAGCACTAAATACAACGAAACCTTAATAAATGCATAATTCATAAAAACAATATGAAAAAAGTCGGTGTTTTATTTATCTTAATCCTTTGTCTAAGTTTAGTTGCAGCACAAAATAAAACAGAGATAGAACAAGGTATTTCCTGCTTAGAAGACAAAATTGCAGACTGCACAGATTTAACAATTCCTGAAATTTCATTTGCTCTTTTATCTCCTATTTCTCAAACAACAAAAACAGCGTGTAAAACCTCTTTAAATTCAAAAAAAGACTCTAAAAATTGTTGGCCAAAAGGAAATTGCAACATAAAAGATACAGCTCTGGCAGTCCTTGCATTAAGTCAAAATGGAGAAAATACAGATTCAGCAGAATCATGGCTTCTAAATCAAAACAAAACCCCAACAGATTTAATTTGGTATCTTCAGCAAAATTCAGATACAGCAACAACTTGCACAATTACATATTCAGGAAATTCTTATGAAATCAATGTCGCAGAAAATAAAAAAATCGACTCTCCTGCAGGGGAGTGCTTAAAACTATCACAATCAGAATTCTGGCTTCAAATCTCGCCAGATTGCTATGATACAGAATTTAAAATTTCCTGCCGAGCCGACTTTTTAGCAAATTTATTTTACAAAAATGCAAACTCCCCAAAATTTTTCATTTTATCTGAAAAAAAATCAGCACCACAATATGGAGAAATAACATTAAAAGTAAATTCAAAATGCTTTGGCACAACTTCATGTGATTATGAAGGAAGTTTATGGGCATCCCTTGCCTTGCAACAAACAGGACATAATGTTGACGCCTTTGTTCCTTATTTAATTGCAATGGCAGAATCAAACACGCAATACTTGCCAAATGCATTTATCTATATGCTTACAAGCAAAAATGAATATGCAACAAGATTAATCCAGCAAATAACCCCTCAAAATTACTGGGTTGCAGGAACAGTTTATAATAGATTTTATGACACCGCTCTTGCACTTCTTGCACTTGGAACTTCACAGGAACAAACCGCAAATGCAGAGAAAGAGCTTTTATTCAGCCAGTCCGCAGATGGTTGCTGGGGAACAATCAGAGATACAGCAATAGTGCTCTGGGCATTAGCAGGGCTCTCAACTCCTCCAAGCCCTTCAGTAGAAAATTGTGAAACTGCCGGATTCTTTTGCATACCAAGAGCAAATTGCCCAGAAGATGAACAACTCGGCAATTATTTCTGTCCAGATTCATTATCAGAAGTATGTTGTAAAAATGAAAATCTTGAAACTTGTGAACAAATGGGTGGTGTTTCCTGTGGCTCAGATGAACAATGCAAGGGAGCGACAGTAAAATCCTCTGATAACCCTAATTGTTGCATAGCAGGGTGTGAACCTAAAAAATCTGAATGTGAAAAAGAAGGATATACTTGTGCAACATCTTGTTCAGAAAATCAAGAAGAAGTAAATTATAAGTGTAATACAGGAGTTTGTTGCAAATTAAAAATACCAGCATCTTCAGAAGGAAGTAGTATTATCTGGATTCTAATCGTCGGAATCTTAATTGTCGGAGGGATAATCTCATACCTGCAAAGAGATAAATTAAAGCTCCTTTATTTCAAAATAAAAAACAAATTCAAGAAAGGGGAACCTTCCCCAGCCCCACCAACCCCGCCACACCCTCCTAAACCAGGTTTTCCTCCAATAAGAAGAGCACCGCCGAGACCTCCGATGCGTAAATCCCCGCGAGAATCTCCATCAGATGTTTTTAAGAAATTAAAAGAGATGACTAAGTAAATGAAAAAATTCTTTATCTTATTCCTGATTTTAGTCCCATTAGCAATTGCTCAACCAGATTTAATTCTCCAACACTCTGAACTTCAGCCCTATGAAACATTATTAGGAGAAATCCCGGCTGAAAATTTTCTGACAACATTAGCATCTTCAGATATAAAATTTTATCAAAATTCAAAAAGAGTTTTCTTTGACCACGATTTTTACTTTTACAATAACACATATTATATTTCAGCAATAATTGCCAAACCAGGAAATTATACAATAAAAATAGAGAACATTCTTTATCAAGACCCTTCCCCGCAGGAGACAACGATTGAAAAAGAAATTTTTGTTAAGGAAAATAGAGATAAAAATGACAAAACAAAAATTTTGTCAATCTCTCCCGGAATAATTTACACATCTATGCCAGAAAATCTGACTCTTTCAAATAAAGGAACATCAGAATTGAACATTACTTACAATTCAGAAACAATATCAATCCCGCCGGGAAATTTTAAAAGAATCTTAATCAATCCAGATAAACCATTTGAATACATAGAAATTTCAACTTACAAAATTTTTAAAATTCCTGTGATTTATTTTGCAGTTCAACCACCAATTCAGCAGGTAAAATTAAGTTCAAATCCACGCTCAATCAAAATTAAGGTGAATGAAGGGAATTCTACAGAGCAACAGATAGAATTAACAAACTCAGGAGATAATATTACAGACATACAAATCTCAACAAATCTCTCAATCATAAAAATAAATTCTTCAATAAATTCAATCTTGAAAGATTCAAAATCAAACTTTACAATCATAATTTCTCCAACAGAAATCGGGATTTTTAATGGAAACATCACAATAGCCTTTGGAAATAAATCACTAAATATTCCAGTTGAAATATCTGTTTTTTCAAAAAATGTAAATATAAATGAACTTCAAACATGTAGCGAAATGGGGGGAATTTTCTGTCA
>JAFCDU010000018.1 GCA_017609535.1 Candidatus Pacearchaeota archaeon
GAGAGTTTTAAACCTGTGAAAAAGGGGCAAGTTAAAATGTACGTCTGCGGGCCTACTGTAAATGATGTTCCACACTTGGGGCATGCAAGAGTGCAGATTGTTTTTGATGTTTTACGACGATATTTGGAATTTTCCGGATACAGGGTTAAGTTTGTTTCTAATATTACAGATATTGAGGATAAGATAATTAAAAAGGCAGAGGAAATGGGGATTAGTGTCAAGGAATTGAGCAAGAGAAATGAGAGAGAGCATCTGAAGGATTATGCTCTGCTTGGCGTTAAAAGGCCGGATGTGCAACCTCATGCAACAGATTATGTTAAGGAAATGATTGAACTTGTTGAAAAATTAATGAAGAAAGGTTATGCTTATGTTTTAGATGATGGTGTTTATTTTGATATTTCTAAATTTAAGGATTATGGAAAATTGTCTCATCAAAAAATTGAGAATTTGAAAGCAGGAAAGAGGGTTGAGATTAAAGAAGGGAAAAGGAATAAGGAAGATTTTGTTTTGTGGAAATTTTCTAAAAAAGGCGAGCCGGAATGGGATTCGCCATGGGGGAAAGGGAGACCGGGGTGGCATATTGAATGTTCTGCAATGAGCGAGAAAATTTTAGGGCTTCCGATTGATATTCACGGCGGTGGACAGGATTTAATTTTTCCTCATCATGAAGATGAGATTGCACAATCTGAAGCTGGTTATGGAAAGAAATTTGTGAATTACTGGGTTCATAATGGGATGGTTAATGTCTCTGGAGAGAAAATGTCTAAGAGTTTGGGGAATTTTAAAACTATCAGAGACCTGCTGAAAGATTATAAGCCAGAGGTTATAAGGTATTTTATTATTTCAGCTCATTATCGGAAACCAGTGGATTTTTCTAAAAAGGCATTGGATTCTGCGAGTGATTCTTATGAAAGGTTGAAAAATATTTTGAAGGATGTAAGGGACGACGGCAAGGAGAATAAGAAATATTTGAAAGAATTTGAAAATGCGATGAATGATGATTTGAATACTCCAAGAGCCCTGGCGGTTTTATGGAGGATGTTGAGAGATGAAAAAGCAAAAGGCAAAATTAAAACCATTAAAAGAATTGATAAAATTTTTGGATTGGGCTTATTAAAAAAAGATGAGGTTAAAATTCCAGATGAAATTAAAAAACTTGCTGAGAAAAGAGAAGAGGCGAGGAGGAAAAAGGACTGGGAAAAGGCAGATAAGTTGAGGGAGAGGATTTTGGAGATGGGGTGGGCGGTGGAGGATGTTAAAGATGGGTTTGTATTGAGGAAGAAATAATGTTTGAAATAATTTTGACTGACGTTGAAAATATAGCCAAACTTTTATAAATCTCTTTAAATTATTTTAAATGAGGTGAACATGTCCCAATATCTTGATTTTGTTGATTTAAAATATACACCGAGCAAGGATGATTTAATTGCTCTTTTTCGGTTTGAGCCTAATAGAATCTCAACTAAAGAAGCAGTTGGGAGAATTGCATCTGAATCAAGCAATGGAACATGGACTAAACTTACAACATTAAAAGAACATATTCGGAAGATTCGGGCACGCGCTTTTTGGATTAAAGGAAATTATGTTAAGGTGGCTTATCCCTCTGTTTTATTTGAGTTGGGCAGTATGCCTCAAATTTATTCTGCGATTTGCGGAAATATTTTTGGTATGAAAGAACTGAAGAATTTACGATTAGAGGATGTAAGCTTTCCAAAGAAGATTGTTGATAGTTTCAGAGGGCCATTATACAGCATTAATGAAATAAGGAGATTTATGAAAGTTTTCAAGAGGCCGTTGACTGCGACTGTGCCAAAACCGAAAGTTGGAATGACTGCTGAAGAACATGCGCAAGTTGCTTATGATGCGTGGGTCGGCGGGATTGATTTTTTGAAAGATGATGAAAATTTGACAAATCAAAAATTTAACAGATTTAAGGATAGGGTTAAAGCATGCGCTAAGATGAGAGATTTGGCTGAAAAGGAGACAGGAGAGAGGAAGGATTATTTTATCAACATAACTGCTGAAACAGAGGAGATGATTAAAAGGGCGAAGTTTGCGAAGAATTATGATTTCAAATATATTATGGTTGATATTGTGACTGCAGGATGGGCGGGGCTACAATCAGTTAGAAATTATTGCGAGAATTCTAAACAGGCAATTCATGCTCATAGAGCAATGCATGCAACTTTTGATAGAAATCCTAAACACGGGATTTCAATGCTAATGCTGGCAAAATCAGCACGATTGGTTGGAGTTAATAATATCCATGTTGGAACTGCCATTGGAAAATTAGTTTCTCCCAAAGATGAGGTTTTGGCATTGAAAAATGAGATGGTTGAAAATAAAATTAAAGAGAATTTGAAGAATCATATTCTTGAACAGAATTGGTTTGGAAAGAAAAATGTCTTTGCAGTTTCTTCTGGGGGATTGTCTCCTTTGAATGTGCCGTTTTTGATGAAGCATTTTGGAAATGATTTGATTATTCAGATGGGCGGGGGGATTCACGGGCATCCGAATGGCACGAAAGATGGAGCGAAATCTGCAAGGCAGGCTATTGATGCTGTTATGGAAAAAAAGAGTTTGAAAGAATATGCTAAAACTCATAAAGAGTTAAGGGAAGCTTTGAGACATAGGTGGAAATAATTCTGTTATTCTAAAGTAGTTACTAAAAGGAAGATTTAAAAATGGGAAAATTCTATTTTTTTTATGAAGTATAATAGGGAGCAAATTGACAAGAATGTCAGAATGATTGTTAAATGCACTAATGACTGCCTCGCTGAATTAAATTCCGGAGATGGACAGGTTTTGCGGGATAGGATGGAATTAACAATTAATCTGGCGCGACTTGGGCTCAAAACATTGAAGGATTTGCCACAAGATAATTACTTAGTCAGGCAAATATATGCTGTTGAAGATTGTATTAACCGCTGGGAAGCATATAAAAATGGCAGATAAAATTAAGATAAATCAGAAAGATTGGGAAGCTGTAGCTTATGCAACAGGTGAGAATAATCTTATTCATTATAGTGATTTTGTAGCTCAAAAACAAGGATTAGAAAAGGCAGTTTGTCCTGGAATTTTTTTATTTGCTTTGGCTGAAAAATTGGCTGGGGAGTATTGGGGGGGATTTAAAGAAAAGAGGATTGGTGTTGATTTTTCTAAATACACTTATGACGGGGATGTGCTTATTCCTGAGATAAGCGATAATGAAATTTTAATGAAAAATAAGGGAGAAGATGTTGCTAAATTTTTCCAAAAAGAAGGGAGAAGGGAATTGGATTTTAGTCCAGATATTGAAACATCTTTTGAAATCAGTGCAGAACAAGTAGATGATTTCTATAAGGGAATCCATGGTAAAAAAGACGGGCCTTATTTTGCATTTGCAGTTGGTGCGATTGTTAATGCTTTTTTAAGGGAGGGGCAGGGAAGTGTTTTAAGAAACATGGATTTGAATTTATATAGACTGCCTGAAGTTGGGAAACTTGAAACTGGCTTGAAAGTTGAATCAAAATTACGAAATTTAAGGGGAAAGGATATTACTTTTTATACTATAAAAGCGATTTGCGAACAGGATGGAAAGAGGGTTCTTACAGGCGGGGGGAAGAGCGTGAAATTAGATGATTAATCTTATAAAATGTTTTTTCTTATTTAATTTATGAGAGAATTTCTTTATTATTCAAAAAAGGCAGTTACATCCGGGAAGTTGATTCATGGGGATATGATGAAGGCAGGGAGAATGGATATTGTTTTGAATGTTATTATCCAGATATTTTTTATTTCTAATAAAATGAGAGATGATGTTAAACTTCATTTAGTTTTTGAAGGCAAAGGTGGTAATCCGAAGCACTTGATATTTGAATCAAATCCTGAAATGCCTATTTCTAAAAAAGATGTTGGCGGATTGATTAAGAGGATGCTGTATAAATCTTCTGGAGAGTTAAAAGAGATTTTTCCTGGATGTTTTATTGAAGATAAGAATTTTGAATCTGTTTTAAGAGATTTGGAAAAAGATGGGAAGAGGATTTTGGTTTTGGATGAAAGGGGCAAGGATATCCGAAAAGTGAAATTTAATGGGGGGGAGGTTTTTGTGATGGGAGACCATGAAGGTTTTGGCAAGAAGAAAAAATTTTTAAAAGGGTTTGAAAAAATTTCTGTTGGGCCGGTTGTTTATTTTGCTTCGCAGGTTGGGGTTCTGATTAATGGGGAGTTAGATAGAAGATTAAGCGACTATTAAGTAGAATATAAATAAGATTATCAAAATTATAATTATCAATCTAAGATTTATAAAAATCCGAAAATAGCAATCTTTCTTTGTATAATCTAAAAAAAGTTCAGTTGATAATAAACCCAAGCATTTTAAAATTTAATGAAAAGAAATGTAGAATTATAAATACAAAATTATGATAAATATTTCCCAAGCCATTGCCTCCATATTCTTTGAATTTTCCTTTACTATCCTATATTATTTTCGCCATTGAGATAAAAAATTGAGCTCACAACAGCTTTGAGAAAGACAGGTCCAATCATTATAAAAATTAGGCGAATAAATTCATAATTTCTAAATGTTCTGCACCTTACAAAAATATAAAAACTCTGGGGGATTTTTCTTAATATGAAAAAATCAGTCAAACTTATTGTGAAGGGAACTGTGCAGGGTGTTTTTTATAGGCAGTTTTGCAAAGAGAATGCTGACAAACTTGGGGTGAATGGATTTATCCGGAATTTGGAAAATGGGGATGTTGAGGTTGTTTTGGAGGGGAATAATGATGAGGTTGATATGATGATTAAACTTTGTAAACAGGGGCCGAAGCATGCCCAAATTAGGGATGTGGAGGTTGAAGAGAAAAAATGGTCCGGAGAGTTTAAGGATTTTCGGATTTTGCGATTTTAGTTCTTCATGCATATTGCAAACTTCGTTACTTATTTTAGTTTATTAATTGATAAAAGATTATCCGCAAAACATATTTAAATTGGGTTTTGTTTATTTTAGCATGGCTGAGAAATTTTTCTGGGCAGACCAGATTGCGGACGACATTATTAAGAAGAACCCTAAGAAAAACATTTATGTTTGTGCTTCTGGGATAACCCCATCAGGGAGCGTCCATATCGGAAATTTTAGAGAGGTGATTACAACTGATTTGGTTGTGCGCGCCTTGAAAGACAAAGGCAAGAAAGTTAGGTTTATTTATTCTTGGGATGATTTTGACAGGTTCAGAAAAGTTCCTGCTAATGTTCCGAAAGAGTGGGAAAAATATATTGGGATGCCTTTATCTGATGTAATGTCGCCTTTTGGAAAGGGAAGTTATGCAGAGCATTTTGAAAAAGAGTTTGAAGATTCTTTGAAAGAGGTTGGAATTGAGCCGGAATTTATAAGACAAAGCGAGATGAATAAAAAGTGCGAGTATGCTGAAGAAATTAAAACTGCATTGGATAATAAAGATGAGATTGTGAAAATTTTGAATAAATATCGGAAAGAACGATTGAAGGAAGATTGGTGGCCGATTAGTGTTTATTGCGAGAAGTGCAGGAAAGATTTTACGAGAATTTTGAATGTTGAGAATTATGAGATTGAGTATGAATGCGACTGCGGTTTTTCTGGGAAGTTTGATTTTCGGAAAAAAGGAATTGTTAAATTAGTTTGGAGGGTTGATTGGCCTGCAAGGTGGAAACATGAGGGGGTTGATTTTGAACCAGGGGGAATTGACCACAGCACTCCTGGAGGAAGTTATACAACTGCGAAAGAAATTGTCAAAAAAATTTACAAGGGGCGGGTTCCTTTATATGAATTTTATGAATGGGTTAGAATTAAAGGCGGGAAGGAATTTTCAAGTTCATCTGGAAATGTCCTGACTTTAAAGGATGTTTTGGAAATTTATGAACCTGAAGTTTTGAGATATTTGTTTGTTGCAACCCGGCCTAATAAAGGGTTTCAGATTAGTTTTGACAATGATGTTATTAAAATTTATGAAGATTATGATAATTTAGAAGAGAGATATTATAGCGGGAAGATTGATGAGAAAGACAAACGAATTTATGAGCTTTCTCAGATTAAATTAGCGAAGAAAAAGCCAGAGAGAATTGGATTTCGGCATTTGATTACGCTTGTTCAGAGCAGTAAGAAAATTTCAGGGAGGGGGGAGAAGGTTAAGAATTGGCTGGAAAAATATGCTGGCGATGATATGAAATTTGAAGTTAAGGATAAAATTGGAAAGTTGAGCAAAAAAGAAAAGGATATTTTGATTAAAGTTAGAGATTTGTTGAAGAAAAATTTGGATGAAAAAAATCTGCAGAATGAGCTTTATGAGATAGGCAGGGACGATGTTAAAGGATTTTTTCAGTTGGTTTATAGGATTTTGATTGGAAAGAAGAATGGACCAAGACTTGCTGGATTAATTTTAGCTAATAAAGAAAAAGTTGCGAGGTTGTTGAAAGATTTATAATGGCACTGGTAAATAAAAGCAAGATAAAGGATATTGTTGAACTACAAGTTGCTGGCGACTTTTCTCTGGAGTTAGAGAGGAAAGTTGAAGAGATGATTAAGAAAGCAGAAGAGCGGGCGAGGGGGAATGGGAGGAGGACCATTTTTGCGAGGGATTTGTAAATTTTGGTTTTAAGTTTTGACATCGAAATTAAGAGAAATTTGACGAAGCGTTAGCTAAAATTTTGGGAAAATTTCTGCAAGAGATTTTCTGTTTAATCGCTGTTATATCTTCTGAGGTGAAACTGAGAGCCTGCAAGGCGTGACAAGAAATTCTGAAAGAATTTTGCAGAATTGTGAGAAGGTACGATTATTAATTTTAAAGATGGCACTTTGGGACGGGGGTTTTGTAAAGATTTATTTATTAACAAGATAAATAAAAAATTCTTGTTGTCTTGAAGATTTACCTTTTAATTCTGAATCAATTAGGCCTTTCACCTCATAACCATTCTCTGATGCCCAATTAGAGATTCTTTTAGCGATCTCAACACATTTATCATAATCGTAAATTTTTTTGAGTCTTCCTGAAAGTTCAAATGGTGGTTTAATCAAGCCAAGAACTTCTCCATTATCTTTTAACCATCTTTTAGCAACTAAAAGAATTTCTTCTAATGGTGAAAAAGTTACATCAATTAAACATATATCTATTTTTTCATCTAAGCTTTTTACATTTCTTGTATCAGTATATGGTAAGTAAATAACCCTCTTATTTCTTCTAAGTGTTTCATAAAGGGGGTCTCCTATATCTATCGCATACACTCTTTTAGCTCCATATTTCAATGCGTAATCTGTAAAACCTCCTGTACTACACCCAACATCAGCAACAATTTTATCTTTAAAATTGATTTTAAAATGCTTTACAGCCGCATCAATTTTATAACCACCTCTTCCAACAAATTCAAAATCTTTAATCAAGACTATTTTTGAAGTTTCATTAATATTTTTGCTTGGTTTTGTTATAATAGAACCATCTACTTCAACATATCCTTCTCTAATAAGGTATTTCGCTTTTTCTCTACTATCTGCTAATCCCTTCTTTGTAAGAGCAATATCTAATCTCATTTTTTAATAAATATTTTAGCATAAGAAGGATCTTCATAAAATAATCT
Organism: Candidatus Pacearchaeota archaeon; assembly: GCA_017609535.1. Taxonomy (GTDB): domain Archaea; phylum Nanobdellota; class Nanobdellia; order Pacearchaeales; family GW2011-AR1; genus JAFCDU01. The sequence goes on from JAFCDU010000018.1 coordinate 7,588, forward strand.
TAAAAGTTGTGGAACTAATTTCTTGGTAATTTCGCAAGAATGATCTTCTTGATTCCATACTCTTCTGAGAGGGCATCCTCCTCTGCAGATAAGTTTTAAATTGCACGAAGGACAGTTTTCATAATTAGCAAAATGAAACTTTTCAAAAGATTTTTTCTTAGATTCATCAAACTGAATCTCGCCAGAATCTTCTTCAAATCTTCCATAAAAGACATCCTTTGAATGATGGTCGCAATTATTAGTTATTTCAACACATCCACTAATATCTCCGCTTGGTGTTAAGATAAGATTTCCTGTTGATAGACTGCAATAATTTCCCAAAGTAGGTCGTGAGAAAAAGGCAGTATCTATCTGAACATCTAATTTACTTTCTTTTATATATTTAATTGCGTCTAAAAAATTTGAAACAAATTCTGAAGGCGAAACGTTTAATTTTTGGTTTCCTCTTGAATTATCTGTTATATAAACTGGTTCCATTTTTATTGTTCTAACACTCAAATCATAAAACTCGGAAACAAGTTCTTTCATTTGTGAGACATTTAACGAGGTAATTGTTGATTGAACTACTATTTCTATTCCATTTTCTGCCAGTTTTTGTATGTTCTTTCTTACCATTCCCGATGAATCTCTTCCTCCGTTATATGGCCTTTGTACTCTTTGCGAAATGCCATCATATGAAACTCTCATATGGGGACTCTCTTTTAATATCCAAGATAAATGCTCTCTATCGAAAGTTCCATTAGTAATACAATGTAAAGAAACAATGTTAGTTAATTCTTTAGCAGTCTCTGTTGCTTCTTTTATACACTCAAAATTAAGAAAGGGCTCCCCTCCTCCTGCAAATCTTAAATGTACTCCTGAGTGCTTTTCTGGATCATATAATTTCTCCAAAAACTTGCGCGCCATAGAAGGAGACATCATGTCTCTTTGTTCCCCCCCGCGTGAATAACAATAAATACATCTCAAATTGCAGTCAAGTGTTGGAACAAAGGTAACCGAGAGATCATTTCTCTCTTTTTCTTTTTGAGGAAAAATAGAATATTCTCTAAAGTTATCTAAATCTTCTTTACGAGCGTATAAAATTTCATTTGGACGTATTAGTGCATATACATCCTTATTTATCCTGACGAGATCTGATTTATTGCTTACAGCATCCTGGGTGAGCTGCTCCAGTAAGAGTGTTGCTTTGTTTTCCATCATCAAAAATCCCCCCTTCTGACCACTCTAACTTCATCAAAAGTCCGCTTTTACTCCCAGTATCTTCTACGCTCTTTGCCTCTCTCCTTGCATCGTAATTAGACATTTCATAAACGCCTTTTTCTACGTTGGAGCCATAAACTGCTTTTGTTTCGTACATTTTTTCCTCCTTACAGTTTTTGTTACAGGAAGTAAAAAGTGCAGGTTTAAATAATCTTCTACTGGGATGGGTGTCTGTGGTTTTGAAGTGCCATCTTTAACTATCTTTAATCTCTAAATTTTGTGCCTTCGAACAATGAGACATAACAACCGCGATTAAGAGAAGTAAATCCAAAGGATTTATTTCCCCGAACTTTTCCTCTGGAGCGGAATGGAATGAAGCGACGAGCTGAAAAGTGAGGGTGTAGCGAATTGCAAGTGAGCGGAGTTTTAATCGCTGTTAGTATAGTTGAGGCGAAGCCGAGACCGAGCCAGAATGCAATGTCCCGAAGGGCTGGCGAAGAGTTTAATTTGGTGCGATAACTTAATAAATCTTTTAATCTTTTGTTTTAATAATGAAAATAAGAAAAGCGAAAAAAGAGGACATAGAAAAAATTTGGGAAATTGAAAAAGAAAGTAGAGAACACCATACAAAAATTTCCCAAACATCAATAATGAAATTGCTGGATGGATTTTCTCAAAGTTAGGAACTTGGGGTTGGTCAGATAACCCCCCAAAAACAATTTGGATTCAGGATATAGGAGTTTTAAAAAAATATCAAAGAAAAGGGATAGCAAAAAAACTCCTAAAAGAAACAGAAAAAATTGCAAAGAAAAAAGGAATAGAATATGGTTATCTGACGGTTTGGTTAAAGAATGAGCCAGCATATAATCTTTACAAGAAAAACAAATATGAAGATTTTGCGATAGAGATGGTAAAAAAATTCTAAGCACCAAATTAAATTTCTACTAACATCTGGCTTAAGGGAAGTTTTTTGCGTAGCAAAAAAAAAAAAAAAATTTCTGCAAGG
>JAFCDU010000019.1 GCA_017609535.1 Candidatus Pacearchaeota archaeon
AACAGGACGCAGCTGTTTTCTATCACGGCGTTATAAAACCGCATCTGCAACGAATGAGCGAGGAAGAGGGATTGGTAAAAGTTGCGATGAAGTAAAAATACTTACAAAATCTTGCAATACTTGCATTTATGTTTTTTGAGAACACAGGCAGATAAGACCCTTGTTGCCCCCTCATTTTGCACAAGAAGAGAGAGAAATTGCAGTTCTCTAAAAGAATATTTGAAAGAGAATGAACCGGTGAAAATTTAGAGAATGGATTAGCCGCCTCATTGAAGAATAAATTTTAACTGCAACACTATGACTATCAATCTCATTTATCTAATTTAACAAATACTTGCCTAAAATTAGAAATTCCTAAAAATGGAAAAGTATGAGAAATCTGTGAATTTTGCGATTGATAAAATTAGATACCGCTTGAAGACTAATAGATTAATATAAAATATCATATTGAAACTTTATGTGGATATTTGTATAATGAACTAGATGTTAATCGCCTTAAACTATTGTAAATAATCAAATTAAGTTTATCCTACATTACAGCACCATTCACATCTTTTTTTGGGGCAGTCCCCATTCAAAAGTTTTATTGCATCTCTCCACACTTTCATTCCGCGGGAAGCATCAATCTTCATCCTGACCAATTCAGTGTCAAACAAAACTTCTCCAGTAGCCATAACTTCTTTAGGAACATAAAATAAGAGAAAAGCAAAATCCTCAGTAGAATATCCATTTTTTCTTAACAGAAGATTATAAACATCAAGTTGCAACTGATAATGCCCTGCAGTGTCATCTTTTATAGGATAACCGCGCGTCTTATAATCAAGAACAATCAGTTTCTTTCCATTGACAAGAAGATTATCAACAGCCCCATGCAACACATTTCCGTCTTTGTCAGTAAAAGAAACTCCCTTCCGGCTATCCTGCCAAATCTTAAGTTTCTCAGAATCACTGAATAACTTCATATTATGGCATTCACTATTTTCACACAATTCTGGCGGTAGTTTCCCTTTTTCCATAAATCTATTGAAATGAACTTTCAAAATTCTGTCCATCCCAGCGGGCAGTGACGGAAAAACCCCCATCGGCCTCCTCCACACCCCGTTTAAATCAAGCCAAAAACATCTCTCGCACTCTTTAAATAGATTCAATTTTGAAGGAGACAATTTATATACTTTGTTCATTATTTTATGAAGAAAGTTTTGATTTTAAGTTTATCTGTTCTCATTATTAACTCTTTTCTATATTTCTAATCAAACCCCTTCTTCAACCTCCTCTTTTCCCAATGCCTTCATCCTCTCTTCAATTTTCTTTTCCTCTGACTTTAATTCCTCTTCCTTCTTCTTCTCTTTCTTCTTTTTCTTTGGTTCTTCTAATATTAATTCTTCTCCTGCAAAATCTTCTAAGGAAGGGAGTGGTTTATCAATTCCATGCGCTTTCATATATTCTCTTGATAATAACCAAAAAATCAAACCAAGAGATTTATTGCTCTTATTATTTGCAATTATCACAACATCAACATTAGTTGTATGATTGTTTGTATCGCAGATTGCTACAACAGGAATCTTAACTTTGACTGCATCTCTTAATGCATTTTTATCAAGCCACGGGTCGCATACCATCATCATTTTAGTTTCAAAAAAATTAGGCAGAACTGTATTTGTAATCACGCCTGCAGGATATTTTTTAGTGAATAATCTTACACCAGTTAATTCAGAAAACATCTTCGCGGCTCTCCATCCAGCTTCACGCTTGCAAACCAGGGTCCATTCATCTGGCTTAAATTGGACAATAAAATCAATGGCATCCTTCAGTTTTTTATCAACAAGCAAAGTATTTAAAATTGCCAGTCCGTCTAACCGCCTTCTATAAACATACTTTCTCATTGTCGGAGTAATAACCTTAGTTCCAAGATAAGATGCAGTTTTAATGTAATCTTCAAGAGAAGTCAAAATTGTTTGGTCCTTCCTCTCTTCTTTAGTTTCTTCTAATTCAGCGGGTTCATTTGCTTCTTTTATAACTTCTTTATTTTCCATTTTAATATTAAATAGCGTCTAGAATCATCTAGTTGTTGCTAATTAGTTGCATCCAAGTCATTGCATACAGCGTGCGAAGACACTTATATGTTTCGATGCATTTATATATGGAATTTTGGCTTTTTAAAGTTTCTGAATTAAGGAGGTTTATCAAATAATTAACTAACTTGTTAAAACTGGTTTGGAGGATCAGAATGTTGTCCTATTTGTATACAAATAAATTATGTGTGTTCTTAGAGAGGGAGTATCTAAAAGGCAAGAATTATTGCCAATGAGATTATAAAAAGTTCAAAAACATTCTTACCAAATTATATTAATTTTGATGTAAAAATCTTTCAAATAGTCTGATTCTCAAAACTAACTACCGACAGGTAACCAATAACAGGTCGGCTTGGTTCCATCAGCCCCAACCTTGCCATTTTTAGTTACCTTCCAATGCTCCCCTTTTCTAATAGGAGACATAATCCAATAATTATAAGCCCCGCCCCCAGAAATTGTCCGAGCCCGTATTGTTAATGGCTCAGATGATTCATCTGAATATATAACATAATCACTTGCATAACCATAACAAATAACAAATCCATCAGTTTCTGCATTATATATTTCATTTAAATCCCTTTCCTCCCACTCCCCGAAAAGCCCTGTGATTTCTTTGCCAGAATGTCCTAATACTTGCGGATTACTTCCTCCAAAGGCAATAACAAAACCAGTAGTAATTGCCAAAACACTAAATACAATCAACAAGTAAGAAGTTTTATTATTCAGATTAATCTCAATCCTCACCATTTCCCTACAAATGAAAAGACTTATTTAAATGTTTTCAAAATAATTTATGAAACGATCTCATTTAATATATTGTTAAGTAAAGGATTTTAACTAAAAAAATATTTAGAATCTTGCCCCCTATTTTTTATTAAATTTTATAAAAAAGATAAAATCCATCATTGTAGAGAATTATCCCTCCAATTTATTTTCAATCTCCATTATTCTGCCCAACTTCACGAGTCTTTCTCTTCCATGAACCCCAAACTTCACAAAATCCACACCCCAGCCCACAGCCAAATCCCCCAAAATATTATCCATTGTTTCTCCTGACCTGTGCGAGAGGATTGTCTTTATATTATTTTTTTTGCAAAATTCCACGACTTTTGCCGCTTCAATCAAACTTCCAATTTGATTTGGTTTGATTATAACAGCGTTAATTGCTCCATTCTTAACAGCTGTTCTAACCCGCAACAAATTTGTAGTAGTTAAATCATCACCAACAATCAACGCTCTATTTTTAACATCATCATTTAGCTCCTTAAATCCGGCAAAATCGTCTTCCTGCAAGCCATCCTCAACATAAAACAACTTATACTTTCCGATTAGTCTTTCAATAAAATCAATTTGCTCCTGTCTATCACGAATTAATCTTTTATTTTTATAATTATAGTATCCATTTTTATAAAAACTAGAAGCAGCAATGTCAATACCAATCCTCAAGCCAAATTCATCTCCAACTTCTTTCATTAGCTCCAAAACTTCCTCATTTGATAACCCTGTCTCCCACGCCCCCTCATCTCCGCGCCTTAGAAATTTCATTTCCTTCTTTTTTAACACATCAGCCATTTTATCATAAGCGCGAATCATTTTTGTAACCGCCCTGGAAAATCTTTTTTCATTTGGGATAAATAAAAATTCTTGAAAATCCGGTTTATCAGGATTATGTGCATGCTTTCCGCCCTCAATTACAACTCCAACAGGCATCCCGATTTTCTTTTTTCCAGAAAACATCTCCCAGACCTCTTTCTTCTTATCTTTAGCAGCAGCTTTCAAAATTACAGCTTCCAAGGCATAAACAAAATTCCCGCCTAATCTTCCAAATACATGTTCAAATTTTCTAATCTCTGCCTCAACAATTTTCATATCTTCAAAATTCTTAATTAAAAAATTTTTATTTTTCCATTTAGTGCATAATAATCTCATAAGTTTTAAGCTGTATTCTATGCCCTTGGCATTATACATAGGAACTTCATGCCTCCCCTTAGACCTTCCAGAAGGAGCACTTGAATTAAATGTTCCTTCATAAGTCTTCAAAATAATCTCAATAGTTTTTTCATTCCTGGAATTCAAAATAAGCCTTGGTTTTATCTCTTTTATGAACATATTTATAGCAGGAGGCTCAGGATTATAAAGTTTTTGTGAAATCAGGTAATAATTTAACTATCTTAAAATAAATTAATTAAATCAAATAGGGGAATCTTTTTATTAATAAAAATCTATTCCTCAATCTCTTCAGAAACAATTGGCTCTTCTTCTTCATCCTCAGGAGTAGCCAAAGCCATAATTTCCCCTTCCTCTGCAATCTCTTTAATCTCTTTCTCCTCTATTTTTTCTTTTTTTTCATCAGAAACATCTTTTATATTAACTTCTTTTAATTTCTCTTCTTTTTTCTCAGGCATCGGTCTATTAACAGAGATAGGCAAAACTCCTTCCTCAACTTCCTTTTCAGCCAATCTCAAAGGGTCAAAATTCAATTTATCCATATCCTCTTCTTTCATTTTCAAAAGCAAAGGAGCATCCATTGAAATCTGCAAAGCCCTCGCTCCCAAAATTCTTGCTCTTTCATATTTTGAAAACTCTTCGCTCGCCATTATTCTCCAAATACAATCTTCCTAATTTTAGGAAACATTTTCTTATATTTATCTTCAACAAGATTTAAAATTTTTTCTATATCTTCATCAGTCAAAGCAGATTCCTTCCCCTTTTGCAATGCAGTTATCATTGCCTCTCCTTTGTTATCCGCGATAGCACAACTCAATCTCCATTCAGAAATTTCTTCCTCCTCTCTGTTTGGATCAACAATAATCTCATCGCCAATTTTATGGAATGTAATATTAAATGCCATTGCATTTTTGTTTAATGGAATGGGATTATCACTTAACATATCATACTTGATTTTTTCTTCTTTCTCATCATAAACAGGCATTTTTGCATTTGCTAATGCGATTAAACTTCCAAGAGAAGCGGCATCAATTAAATTTCCGTCGTCATTAATTGCATAAATATCTAAATTAACACTCCAAACTTTCTCACCCTCTTTAATGCACAATTTCTTAAAATTAATAAATCCAGATTCCCTTATTCCTCTGTCAACAATCCGAGCCAACTCAATTGCGTCAATTCTTGGGGGACCAGTTTCAAAATCAGGGGATGCAATAGGGCTCAATTCAGCAGAAGTCACCATTGTCCCTTCATCAGGATGGTCTGGATACGGCTCCATTGTTCCCATTTTAACGCCAACATAAACTTCAGTATCACCAAACTTTACAGAACAACTTCCTTCTGCTTTCTTGCTAATCCCTAATTTAACCTCAATCTTCCGATGCTCAGCAGGTTTCCTCCCATCAAATCTCTTTCCTTCTTTCAAATATTCTATTATTCTATTCTTTTGAATTTCTGGCACATTCATCTCCCAACCTCCTTCAAAGCTTTAACTTGAACTTTATGAATCTTTGTACAGGCCTCTTTAGCCATCTTAAAAACTTTTTTCATTTCTTTAACAGAAATTTTTCCATCCAACTGCAAAAGAGAAATTTTCTTGCTTCTAGACAAAATACAAATAGGAATATCTGTGCTTCCCTCTCCCTCCCTAAAATCCTCCTCGTCTTTATTAATATCAACAACCAATGTTTTGTCTAATTTTCCTATTGAAATCGCAGAAGCCATCTCCTTCATCGGCACTCCTGCATGAGCCAGAGCCATCACAGCAGCGTTAATTCCTGCCACTCTCGTCCCGGCATCAGCCTGAGGAATTTGAATAAAAACATCAACAACAGTATTTGGAAATGCCTCTAATTCAACAATAGGAGCAAGAGCCCATTCAGTTACTTTAGAAATCTCCTGACTCCTTCTTGAGGGTCCAGGCCTGATTCTGTCTGAAACAGAAAAGGGCATCATTCCATAATTAACCCTTAATATGCCTTTTTCAGGATTCTGCATATGTTGTGGATGTAAAACACGCGGTCCAAAAACAGCGGCAATCGCAACTGTATCGCCAGTCTTAAACATTGCACTTCCATCTGCAGAAGGAATAACCCCTATTTTAGCCTCAATCGGACGAATCTCATCAAACTTTCTTCCATCCATACGCTTTGTATATTTTGATTTTTCTACCATTTTAATTACCATCTCACTTCAGCTCCTTAACAAACTCTGCAACTTTATCTGTCAAGCCCTCAATAAAAGAGTTCTCACAAATAAACTCAATTATTTTTTTAGTTTTTAATTCATCATCAATCTTGCTTCCCTTAACCCAAATCCACCCATTCTGTCCAACCGTTATTTCAACATTAGTAGCATCTTTAATTATCTTAACCATGCTTCCTTCTTTCCCAATAACCCTCGGCACCTTATTAGGGTTTATTTTAATAATCATTCCCTCTCTTAACTTTCCAAGCCCTCTTAATTTGGTGGATAAATCCAAGCTTCTTCCATCTGTTCCCTGAACCTTTGCAACAATAATATCACCAAAATCCAAAAATTCCTGCAATTCTCCTTTTGCAATATATTTTGGAACTTCAGAGATGGGCAGAAATCCATTGACACTCCCCCCAAAGTCAATTATCCATCCATTAAAAGTAATATCAATAACCTCTCCAATTATTGTATTTCCTCTTCGCGGAACATAAACTCCTGAAAGTGCGATAACCCTAACTAATTTATCAGACACATCAGCCAAACCATAACGTTCAGCGACAATATCCTGTTCTTCTCTTCTTGTTCCGTCCCCAGGCAAGAACTCTTCACCAGATATAATAGTTTCACCAGGGACAACGATTTTTCGTTTGTCCATTCTCTCGACAAGTTATAGAGAAATTTCTGCTTTATAAAGGTTTTGCAGAGAAGTTCAGGAAATTTTAAGCGTTCGAGAATTATTTAAACAAATCTATTAATAAAAAATGGAATTTTATCACCTTTGGAATTGTATAATCCCCTTGCAACTATTTTTTATCTATAATTTAACTATAACTGGATTATTCTTATAATTGCTCACTAAATCTCCTCAACAACCCCCGCCCCATGAGTAACCCCATTCAGTTTATCATAAAAATCCATAATCAAGCCAGCAGGAACATTCAAAATCGCAATTAAATTGCCATTATTCTGCCAATCTTCAGATTCCTTAAACTGATTAATAACGCCATATGCCTGTCCAGTGTATTGTGCAGGAATTGTAATCTTTAATCTTTTCATTTCAAGTTTAATAGGAATAACCTTCTCCAATTGCTCTAAAATTTCATTGATTTGAGATTCTATTGGCTTATTCTTAATATTAATTCCAGATTCTTTCAATGCCTTCTCAATTCTGTCTGGAGCATAGGGCTTCCCATCAGGCGAAGTCGCATTCTTACTCAAAAAATCAACAATCTGTTTAAACTTCTCCCCTTGTTCTTTATTTAAATATTCTGCAGGCAGAACAACTTCCCCATTTTTAACAATCTTCTCAGCAATCTGCATAAAATCACTTGTTCCGAATTCTTTTTTCAAATCTTCCTCACTTGCCTTCTCACCAGATTTTAAATTATAAAAAATAGCATCTGTTAAGACAACTCTGGAAATATCCCCCTCGCCTTTCCGCAATTTCAATGCTTCATCTAAGTCAACAAGAATCTCAAAATTCTTTCCCTCTTTTTTTATCCGCGCTTGTGTTTGTGTGCTCATTTTAATCTTTCAGTGGCATTAATAGCAGATTCTACACTATCTCCTATATAAAGCCATCCTTTTTCTATTCTAATATAATAACCTCCCAGCACTTTTTCATCAGGACCATCATATTTTTTAACACCAAATTTTAATAATCTATAGTCATCAGGTTCTACTAATCTTCCTTTAAGATTTCTTAAATCTTTTTCAACTTCCTTTGATGACAATTCCATCCTACTTCACAAACTTCTCGAGTTCCTTTCCAGCCAGCCTTTTTATCTTTTTATCTGATTTAATAACCGCAACATCAAATCTATCAATTGAAAAATCCTCTCCCAAAACCTCCTTGAAGATTCCAAATCCAAGTTTGAGTCCTGCCTCGCAATCCAAACCCTCTCTATATTTTTCCCTTAATTTTGCCTTAATCTTATCATCATTTTCTCCAATTGCATCTGCATTATATCTCAAATAATTTCCAGTAACATCAGTTGTGTATAAAACAGGTTTAGAATCAAAACCTGCAATTAAAATTGCAACACCAAAAGGTCTTCCGCCCCCATACTGCGTAAACTGCTGTTTAACATCTGCAATATCTTTTACAATTATCTCCACTGCAGGTTCAGAATCATAAGTAACTCTATGCTGTTGTGCCATCACTCTCGCCCTGTCAATTAAAACCCTTGCGTCAGATGTAATGCCGGCTGAAACTGCCATTATATGCTCGTCAATCTCAAAAATTTTGCCCGCAGAATCCTTGCAGACCAATTTATCATTAATTCTCTTGTCTGAAATAATCACAACTCCATCTTTGCAGACAATTCCAATAGAAGCACTTCCAAGTCTAACAGTTTTTTCTGCATACTCAACCTGCAATATATGCCCGTCTGGAGCAAACATCATTGCAGTTCTGTCATAACCCATAATTTGGTGTTGCATATCTTCCATGTTAAACAGTAAGAACTTTACTTAATAAGGTTTATTATACCGCTTTTTTAAGTTTTTCCCTTAGATAACCCCTTCAAAGTCCCGCTAACCTTCAAAACAGAAATTCCAGCCAGCCCCAGACCCGCCCGCACATTCTCCAATTCCTTTCTTAAAACCGCCCCAATAGTTTTCCCATTAAC
>JAFCDU010000020.1 GCA_017609535.1 Candidatus Pacearchaeota archaeon
TGTTTTAAGGATGAGGCTGAAATGATTGAGAAATTTGTTGATTATGTAAGGGCTTATTCTCCTGATTTGCTTGTTGGTTATTTTTCAGATGGTTTTGATTTGCCTTATCTTCGTGCAGTGAGCGAGAGAAATAAGATTAAGTTGTCTATTGGGTTAGATGAAAGTCAGCCGATTTTTTCTAGGGGCAGGATTCCTTCTGCAAAAATTTCTGGATTGACTCATATAGATTTGTTCAGATTTATTGAATCTGCGTATTCGCAATATCTTAATGCTGAGATACTTTCCTTGAATGAGGTTGCATCAGAGTTGTTAGGCGAGAAGAAGCATGAATTTGATTTTACTAAACTGAAAAAGATGAGACATGAAGATTGGAGGGATTTATTTGCTTATAATCTTCAGGATTCTATATTGACTTATAATCTTGCTGAGAAGATTTGGCCTGATTTATTTGAATTTTCTAAAATTGTGCAGGAGCCGTTATATGAAATCTGCAGATATGCAATGTCCCAACATGTTGAGCATTATATTCTTCATAATCTTAATAAATTTAATGAGATTGCTGAGAAGAGGCCCTTGTATGATGAGATTTCCGCCAGGAGAAGATTAGGGAAGTATGAGGGGGCGTTTGTTTTTCAGCCGGTTCCAGGCCTTTATGATAATCTTGTTTTTTTTGATTTTACAAGTATGTATGCATCGGTTATTGTAAGTTATAATTTGTCTCTTTCATCTTATAGAAAGAAAAAGGAGAAGAATCTTCTTGAAGTTGATTTGAGCGATAAGAAGGTTTATTTTTCTAAAACAAAGGCATTTTTTCCGACGCTGTTGGAGGAGATAATTATGCGGAGGAAAAAATATAAGAAAGAGTATAAGGCGAATCCTTCTGCATTATTAAAAGCGAGAAGTAATGCCTACAAACTTTTGGCGAATGCGGCTTATGGTTATCAGGGGTTCTTTGGAGCGAGATATTATTGCAGGGAGGCAGCTGCTTCAACCGCTGCTTTGGCTAAGAAAAATATTTTAAATGTGATTGAAAAAATTAAAACCTCTGGGTATAAAATTATTTATTCTGATACTGATTCTATTGCATTTCTAATGGACGGGAGGAGCAAGAAAGATATTTTTAATATGCTGGAAAAAATAAATTCTGAATTGCCAGGCATTATGGAGCTTGAGCTTGAGGATTTTTACAAGAGGGGATTATTTGTTTCTAAGAGGACAATTAGGGCTGGGGCTAAGAAAAAATATGCTTTGATTGATGAAAAAGGAAATTTGAAGATTAGGGGCTTTGAGACAGTTCGGAGGGATTGGTGTGATTTAGCCCGGGATTTGCAGAACAGAGTTTTGAAATCTATTTTGAAGTATGGCAATGAAAAAGAGGCACTGGATTTTTTAATAGGTGTTGTTGAAGATTTAAAAAACAGAAAAATAAAGAAGGATGATTTAATTATAAAAACGCAGTTGAAAAAGCCGATTAATGAATATATTTCAGTTTCACCTCATGTTGTTGCAGCCCAGAAGATGGAGGAGCAGGATATTCCTGTTTCGCAAGGAATGTTAATTGAATATTATATTGCAGAGACGCGAAAGAAAAAATCCCTTGTACGTGAAAAAGTCAGGCTCCCGAATGAAAAAGGCCAGTATAATATTGATTATTATCTTAATAATCAAATCCTGCCGGCTGTTGAAAATATCTTTGAAGTTTTTGGGGTTGATGTCAAGGAGATTATAGATGGAAAGAAGCAGATGAAATTAGGAGAGTTTTAATGCAATAATCTAATTAAAATAAAGTTTGATTAAAAAAGTTTTGTTTTTTTAAAAATTAAATATAATAAAATCCATATAAGTAAAATAATTCCTAATAATATGAAGAAAATTCCATTTGCCTGCTGGAATGGGAGTTTTATATTCATTCCGTAAATGCTTGACAGCACTGCAGGGATTGTCAGGAAAATTGTGAAAATTGTCAGGATTGTTATCACTCTGTTAAGATTGTGGTTTAGAGTTGTTGAGTAGTAGTCCCGCATATTTGAAATTGATTTTAGTGCTGATTTGCAAGTATAAAATGTTTGGTTTAAATCTATAATCAATCCTTCAAGAAGGTCTCTGTCTTTTTCCATGAATTTTATTGTTTTTATTTTGAGCATTTGATTATACATTCCTATAAGGGGGGAGAAGGATAGGAGGTAGTCGTTTAGTGTATCTTCCTGCAAAACCAAGTCCAATATATCGCTATTATTCAATCGTCTGATATTTCTTTTATCGCTTTTGACAGTTTTCATAATTTTTCTTACACTAATGCTGTAACTTGAAGATATATAAGCCAGGACTCTGATTAGAAATTTTGTCTTGTATCTTGTGTCTATATTTGTTGATTCTAATTTATTAAGAATCTCGAGATTTTCTTTGCTTATTGTTATTATATTTTCTTTTGTTAGGATAATAAGCAGGGTATGGGTTGTCTGCTGTGAAACTATGGAAGTAGGGACCCTCAAAAATATATAAATAATTCCAGATTCATCTTCAATCCGCGGAGTTTCATATACATCAAGTCCGTCGATTATATTTCCTTTTTCAAGATTAAATTTTTCAACTATGAAATTAATTTCTTTCTCATTTGGATTTACAATTTTTATCCAGGAATTCGGCTGATAATCTTTTAGTTTTATCAATTCTTTTTTGATTTTTTTAAGGTATTCAATCATAATAAACTCAGTATGCTCTAATATAAAAACCTATCCAAACAATTAAAATAGGGTTTTTCATATACGGAGACTCCTAATTCAATCAGGTGCAATACATTGAAAATTTCTCCTGATGAGTTGTTGAAAAGATTGAGAAAATATATGGGGGGGTTGAACCGCCATTCAAGGATTTCCAGAGATTATGATTATTCATAGCAAGTTAGAACCACGGGGATTGGACAAGACAAAGGAACATAATGGGGGCTATAATTGCAAATGAAGTTAGTTTGAGCAGGATTTCTGTTTTAAACTAATCTTAAAACAGGTTCCCCACTAAATCTTTCATCTTGCCACTGAATATTTCCTCTTGCTCTATTAGCTATAGAAGATGATAATAATTCCCTAAACATTTCTTCAGTTATTTTTCTAAGCTCATCTTCACTTAATTTTCCAACCACTTCTTTTTCCTTGTTAGGTTTCCTTCTATGACTCTCTACATATTCTTCATCATTAGTTCTCAAATTAAGAATCCTCTCACCATTTTTTGAAATATAGTGCACAATCATGAATTCATTATAGCAAACAGCAATTTCATATCCAGTAACTAAGCAAGAATCAGTTTCAGCGCTACCATAATAAATTCTGGCAAATCTATGATATTTTGCAGAATCAAAAGAAACTTTTACAGAATTTTTATCTGTTAATTTAAAATCTTCAAGGGACATACTAAAACGAGTTAGAACTCTTTTAATCCTTGTAACTCCAACAAAATTCCCATCTAAATCTAAACTTAAATCTTCTAAATCTCTTTTTTGCAATTTTACTAATTCATCATAATTTTTAAAAATGCCAGTAGGATTAAGAGCAGGATGTCTATAAACGAGAGGGGGGCATCCATAAAAGCGCCTTCCTTTTGGTTGTCTTTCAGGATGTTTATCTTTCATTTTAAACCTTCTGCAGGGAATCCATTTGCTTTAGTTGAGGTACGAATTGTGACAAATATTTATTTCTTGATTTATTATGAACAGTGAGATAGTTGTAGCTAATTGCAAGTCAATGACAGCTATAACGATGCTTCTAAGTAAATAAATGTTTCTGAGGTAAAAATGTATAAACACTATAAATGTTCAGTTGGGAACAATCTAAAATTATTCAAATAACAACTAAATATAGATGTAAGATAATGAGGCAAGGTAATTTGAAAGTTTTGTAAGGTAATTATGTAGGGGGATTGTAAGAAATGGAAGATAGAGGTTATTATATTGAAAGTTCAACGAAATTTCTAATTCTCCTAAAATCTTTAAGTAAAAAATAGCTAAAATCTCTCTCAGCCATTCCCGATCAACTCACAACCTTGCGCAGCTTATTTTTTAATTAATGCCTACCACGAAGTTGCTCGCCCTAGATAGGAGGTGCGCTCCTGTCCTCCGGACAATTTGTGAAACTTCGTTTCAAAAATTTATTTGGGAATAATCTTTTTTCCGCCGCCCGAAAATTTTGATAGAAAGTTTTATATAAGTTATTAGTTCATTTTTATTTTGAGGTGATGGCACCGCAGAAGCCCTATTCTGAATCACAATAAAGTTTAAATAAACTAAACACGCAGAGATATCATGGAATATAGGAACATAGACCAAAGCGACTTTATCGAATCTGCAGCTTACCTTGCAGGAGAAGAGAACATAACTTATGGCAAAGGCACTTGTGCTGCACCATGTAAGAGTTGTGGGGGTGGTTGCTATGGGTGTAAAGGAAGTAAAGCAAGCAAAGGAGCTTCTGCTTCTTTAGAAGGCAGAGAATCAAAACTTGCAGAAATGGTTGAAAGCGTACTTGAATAGTATGGATTTAGAAACTACTCTTTGTAAGTTTAAGCTACTTGAAGAAAGTGGCAAATTAGGCATTCTTAGGAGATCTTTTAATTTTACAGATGAACCAAAATTTTGGATGTATTCTTGCATCTCTAATGAAGGAAAATATGAAAGTTCCTCTCTTGATGAAAACAAGCAATTAGCAAAAGTTAAAGCATTAGGTGAATATCTTGAGAGATATTGTTTAGATAATCCTCAACAAGATTTTTATTCTGGATCCTTTAATGAACTAGGAAATAGAGCAGTTAATCCTTCTGATTTTGTCAATTTTAGAGATTCTGATTTAAACTTTCGAAGACAAGAATATTTAGAAAAAATTAAATCTTCTAAAATAAAATGGGTTGAAGGTAGAGACGCGTCAAACGGTTCAAAAATATTAATCCCTACTCAATTAGTTTATGTTGATTATAATTTTGAGGGAGAACCGATGATTCGGCCAAGGGTAAGTACTGGTGCGGCAGCTCATGAAACTTTTGAGGAAGCATTTTATTCAGGTATTTTAGAGAATATTGAGAGAGATTCTTATATGATATCCTTTCTTTCACAAAAATCCCTTCCAAAAATAAATTTAAAAAATGGATTCTTAAAAGAGTTAGATTATTTTAAAAGATATTTATTGGACTTATATGTATTTGAAACAACCACAGATCTAGGTATTCCGAGTTTTATGTGTTTAAATATAGATAGGACAGGGTTAGGGCCTGCTGTTTCTGTAGGTTTAAAATCAGATTTAGATCCAAATAAAGCTATAAGGGGATCAATAAAAGAATCGCAACAAGTAAGACAATGGATAAGGAATTTATGGATTCAAAAAGATAGTCCAAAGATATCAAAACCAGAAGATATAAAAGAAATTGAAGATAGAGGATTTTATTGGTATGACCTGGATAGAATAAACGATTTAGATTATTTATTAAATACCCCGGATATAAAAGATGCTAGAGAAATTAAATCTCCTGTTATTGAAAAGAGAAATTTAGTCGCTTACCTCAAAGAGAAAGGAATCGATAGCTACTCTGTTGATTTAACCGCTGAGCCTTTCAGAGAAGCCGGTTTTTATGTTATAAGAGCAATTCAACCACAGCTACATCCTCTCTTTTTAGATGAATCATTTCCTTGCTATTGGAGTGAAAGGTTGGAGAAAGAACTAAACGGTCGTGAGGTAAATAAAACACCTCATCCTTTTATGTAAAATGATAGATGAAATTAAAGAGTTTTATGAAAGGACGAAATTTAGAGTTGGAGAAGCAATCAAATGGGTAGATGACTATAAACCTCCTATCAATTGGGTTAAGATTTTCTTTAAGACCTACCCAAGAATGAAAAAAGTAGATATGAATAGATTTAGAGATATCGGAGAATTTTCTAGATTATTAAATGAGAGAGAATCCACGAGAGAGTTTAGTGATTCACCAATTCCCTTTGAAAAACTAAATAAAATACTGTTTTATTCATTTGGAATAAAAAATCCAGATGATTCGCCAGAGTATACAAGAAGATTTTATCCTTCAGCGGGTGCAAGATATCCAATAGAAGCATATTTGCTAAATAATAATGTTGAAGGATTGGAGAGAGGGCTATATCATTATAATTGCAAGTCTAATAAACTTGAACTTTTGTTGGAAAAGGATTTGTTTACAGAATCCTCTCAGATTTTTGGAGAAGCATATAATGGAAACCCTAATTTTATTGTTATGACGGGAGTTATTAGTAGAACAGAAGTCAAATATGGAATTAATGCTTACCGATTTGCATTAATTGAATCAGGACATATAGGGCAAAATATTTCGCTTTTAGCACAAAAAGAAAATGTTGGATGTTGTGCTTTAGGGGGGTTTGATAACGACAAACTATCTGAATTATTGGATATAAACCAAGAAGACGAAATTCCCCTTTATGCTTTTTCTTTAGGAAATCTAAAGGTATAATTTTTAAATTCTTCAATTATAGTATCTTCTCCAACCTTATTTACTATCTCCCAAGATCTTTTATAACTTGGATAAAAAGAACTCATCTTTACCTTAATATCTTTTTATGGATCGAATGGAGGAGTAAGTGTATTGCAGTATCGAAATCTTCATTTTTATATTTATCAAGTATAAACTCGAAATAATTCCCTATCTCTTTTTCATTTTGTATGAAAAGATTATGAATAATTTCATGCACCATCATATCCACAAACCTTTCCGGAGTTAGAGAAAAAACTTCATCCTCTAATTCAAACTGGATAGGGATAGTCAAGGGATCTGAAATCGGCATAATAGAACTTATCTTAACTATGTAAACAGGAATTTCTTCTTTTTTCCATTTTAGACCAGTAATCTCTTCACAAGAATTTAAAACTTGTTTTTCTTTAATTTTCCAAATATTCTTAACTTTTTTTAGATAATTCTCAATATATTTTTGATATTTTTCATAATCAAAACTTTCTTTTACTGTAGGGTTGTGTATTGTTTGTTCATAAATAAATGACCATACAAAATTTATTTTTACCATAATTATTTTATAACAAGGTTATTTATATAATTTCCCAAAAAGGTTATCCTATCTTCTTTTTAGAAAAAAGAAGCAAAGAAGGGCGCGCACCTCAATTTTAATGGGATGGCTAAAAAAACCCTACTGAACTAAGAGAGATTTTAAAAATATTATAATTGGGAATTAGAAACTCACCCCTTTTAGTCGTGCCACATTGCATTTTTGCCTTCGGCTCAGGTCGCTGAACAGCGGATAAAAAGTTTACTCCTGCCATCGTTCACCCAAATTAAGTTTTCAGCTAGTCGCTCCATTTTATCACTCTCCAGAAGAAAACTTAAGTTTCCTTATCCGCAAACATTCTTAATGAACATGCTCATCTGATTGTAGATTGTCCAAAAACAATGTCAGATGAAAAGCTTATCCAAACAATTAAAATAGGGTTTATCCTATTAAAAGAATGCACTACAAACAAAAAATAAAGTTTAAGCCAAAGCCGGAGTTCAGGGAAAGAATGAAGGAATTGATTGGTGAGGAGGCTGAGGATTTTTTTAAGATTTCATACACAGAAACTCCAGATTCAATAAGGTGTAATACTCTTAAAATTCAGCCACGAGAGTTAAAACAAAGATTAGAGGAACTTGGATGGAAAATTTCTCAACCTTTTTCAAAATATCCAGAAATAATGATTTTGGAAAATAAACTTGGACCGGGGGAAATCGGGAAAACAAAAGAGCATCTTTTAGGTTATTATTATGTGCAGGATATTTCAAGCATGTTGCCGATTTTAATTCTTCAGCCAAAACCAGGAGAACTCTTTCTTGATTTGTGTGCATCACCAGGAAGCAAGACAACGCAGGCAGGTGCTATGATGGAGAATGAGGGGGCTATAATTGCAAATGAAAAATCTCTTGGAAGAATTTCAATTTTAAATTCTAATTTGGAAAGATGCGGAGTTATGAACACGATTGTGACACGGAAGGATGGGGTGAGATTTTGCGAAATTTTAGAAAAAAAATCAAAGATGAGATTTGACAAGATTTTAGTTGATGCTCCCTGCTCAGGAGAGGGCATATTAAGGAAGTCAATTAAAACTTATCAGACATGGAATTTAAAAATGATAAATAAATTATCCCGATTGCAGAAGAAATTGGCTAGTTCTGCTTTGAAGTTATTAAAACCCGGCGGTGAGATGATTTATTCAACCTGCACTCTTGCTCCTGAAGAAAATGAAGAAGTTGTAGATTATTTAATTAAGAATTTTGATATTGAAGTTATGAAAGTTGAGCTGCCTTTGAAGATACGTTCTGGTGTTGTTGAATGGGAAGGTAAGAAATATGATGAGCAAGTTAAAAATTGTGTGAGGATTTATCCACAAGACAATGATACAGACGGCTTTTTTCTTGCTAAATTGAGGAAATTGAAATGGAACTATCACAATATGAAAAGATAATTGACAAACCAAAAAAATAGATTTAAAAAAATCGCAAATTTAATTTGTTCGCATTTTGGTTTAGACCAGCCAGCTGCGAGAGAAATAAATAAAAAATTGAAAGTATTTAATAAAAAATAATCTGTCTAAAATGAAAATTCAAATTTTAGATAAAACAAAAAAAAGAAAAATTTTAGATAAACTTAGTTATCTTGGAAAATTAAAATTTCCTTATCTGCTGATTCAAACTGGGAAAGAGAGGATTCGTGCTTATTCAGGGAATTTGTCAAGGGAGGAGATTATGAGTTTTTGGCGATTATTTCCTATTGAAGGAATTGGGCTTTATTTTGGCAAGGTTGAGGGAGAACAAGCCCGGCTCACTCTCGATGCATTACATATTCTAAAAGAGCAGATAAGAAAAAATGTTATTGAGATTTCAGGGGAGCAAGAGGAGGGGTGGTTTTGCGGGCGTGATATTGAACTGAGCGAACATCAACAGGAAAAATACAAGCATATTGAGGGCTTTGTGGCAGTAAAGTCAAAAAGAGACTTTATAGGAACTGGAAAAATGTCTTTTGATAAAAAAAGGATTTCCAATTTTCTTCCTAAAGAGAGGCGGCGAAAATATTAAGCATAATATTATTCAGCGGCTGCAATGTCTGTTGAATGGAGATGTCATTTTTTGAGAAGATTTAAAGGATTTCTCTTAATTTTTGTTCAACATATTTTCTCTGCTCACGCTCATACTCAATACTGGGATAAACTTTATCATCAGAATGTCTTTGAGATTGATTGTAGGGATTTTCCAATTGAAATTTATGATAGAGCAGTAATTTTAATCTGTCTCTTTCAACTTGGCTCAACCCAAATTTTGACTTTTCAACTAACTCCTTTATTTTTGATTTTAGTTTTCTTTTATTCATTTTTACTCCTGCATAGGCTTTTCCATATTTCCTTGATAACTCCGGGTTTTTCAA
The DNA here is from genome assembly GCA_017609535.1 of Candidatus Pacearchaeota archaeon. Classification (GTDB taxonomy): domain Archaea; phylum Nanobdellota; class Nanobdellia; order Pacearchaeales; family GW2011-AR1; genus JAFCDU01. The sequence goes on from JAFCDU010000020.1 coordinate 9,431, forward strand.
AATGAACAGCAACAATTCCATAGGAGAGTTTATCCTCGCCATACTTTCTCTGATATTCTTCATGCACATAAAGAGTCCTGGCTGTAACCTCCCTTATCTTCCTCCTGCCTTTTTCTTTTTTTCCAAGCAATTTTATCTCTCTCTCATTTCCAGGATTGCCAAAATACTCGCCAATATTGCCAATAGTTTTTTGAATTAATTCAGTTAAATTATGCCCCACAACCTCTTCTCTTTCATAACCCAAATCTTTCAGATATCTGGGGGAGAGGGAGATTATTTGATTTGCTTTTTGATTATATTGAACCAACAAATCAATCTCGCCGGGCCTTCTCATTAAGGTTTCAATAATTATCCCTGCATTCTCCTTGTTTTCGCCTTTTATTAGGTTGTTCAGTTCTGTTATTATCTCTGTTCTTTTTTTCAATGATTTTTTTAGACCATTAATTGCTTTTGTTTGATTATTGATAATTTTTCTCGATATGCCCATATTTGCAATATATACTAATGAATTATATCTTAATTGGTTTTCAACTGCATTTAATTTTTCTTCTAAATTTTCTGATTTTTGTTTATATGTTTCCAGATTTGTTTTTGCACGAATGTAAATTTCGCCTAAACTTCTAACTTCTTCTATAATCCTTTTTACTTCTTTAGATTCCATATGCTCATCAGAATCTCTCTAATTAAAAGAATTTCTATACTTAATTTTATATACCAAAAGAAAATATAATTTTATGGAAAAACATGAAATAGAGTGTTATCAAAAGGCGGGCAGGATTGCCAAAGAAGTTAAGGGATATGCATTGAGTTTAGTTAAACCTGAAATGAAACTTTTAGATATTGCCGAGAAAATTGAGGGAAAGATTGCCGAATTTGGCGGAGATTTGGCATTTCCTTTGAATTTATCTTTAAATGAGATTGCTGCTCATTATACTCCCTGCTTTGATGATGAAACTATTGCTGAAGGTTTGTTGAAAATTGATTTAGGGGTTGCGATTGATGGATATATTGCTGATTGTGCATTTTCAGTTGATTTGACTGATGGCGAGTTTAAGGAGATGATTGAGTTAAATAAGAAAGCGTTAGATAATGCGCTGGCTGTTTTGAAGCCAGGAATGGAGATAAGAGAGATTGGAAATTCTATTCAAGATGTTGTTGAGGGTTCTGAATTTTCTGTTATTAAGAACTTGTCTGGGCATTCTCTTGGGAAAAATCGGATTCATGCTGGATTGACTTTGTCTAATTATCGCAATGACAATAAAAATAAAATTAAGGATATTGCTATTGCTATTGAGCCGTTTTTAACAAGGGGCGAGGGGAAGGTTTATGAGGGAAAAGAATCAGAGATTTTTATGTTGGAAGCGGATAGAAATGTCAGGGATTCTGATGCACGGAATATTTTGAAGTTTATAAAAGAAAAATATTCAACTCGCCCATTTTGCAAGAGATGGCTTGTAAAAGAAGGATTTAAGAGAATTGATTTCAGTTTGAAAATTTTAACTCAACAGGGGATTCTGCATAATTTTCCGGTTTTGATTGAAAAAAGCAAGAGGCCTGTTAGTCAGGAAGAGGAAAGCATATTGGTTTTAGACGATAGAGTAGAGATTATAACTCGATAAGCTTGAAAAAGTTATATATACCGATATAATTATCCTAATTTTAAATTTTTTATTGAGTTTTTTATTTTATGAAACCCCTTCCATGGATTTTCCGCCGGTATATTTTTTATTGTGAATTTTTGAGGATTGAAATCTTTTTTCAATTGCTTCCATGACAATGGGGCTGCGATACTCGCGAATTTTGTTGGGCGGGTTGAGTAGGGGCATATTCCTGTTTGTGCATAGGAGTTTCTTGCAGTGTCAATTAATAATCTTCCACGTCTTTTATTTTTTCTTACTTCCCGAGTAAATTCTTTATTTTCTTTCACAACTTTCTCTGCGATTTTATCAGCAATATCTTTTACTTTTTCAAATTCAAGTTCTTGTTTTATCGGGACTATTACATGGACCCCTCTTGAACCTGTTGACATTAGAAATGAGTTTAATTTTAAATTATCTAAGATTTTCTTTAGTGCTTTTGCTCCTTCATAAACCTGGACGAATCCTTTTGAGGGGTCCAAATCAAAGATAATTTTATCTGGTTTTTCTAATAATTTATTATTGCTCAGCCATATATGGAATTCAATACAATCCTGATTTGCAATGTAGATTAATGCTTCTTTATTATTTACCACAGGATATTGTTTTTTTCCACCTTGTTTCTGATTTACTTTTACAGAGTCAATGTAGTTTGGGAAATAATCAGGCATTTCTTTTTGAAAAAACCCTTGTTTTGTAATATTATTTGGATAGCGCTTCATAACTAACGGGCGGTCTTTTAGAAATGGGAGCATTTTTTTAGATATCCTGTTATAATATTCTATAAACTCCCTTTTTGTTATTTCAGGGAATAATTTTTTATCTGGGTGGGTTATTTCAACTTTTCCGATTTTCATTTTTTTTAATTTGTTTGATTGTTTTTCCTGATTTTACAGATTTATCTTTTTTGAGAATGTCTTGTTTTTTTGCATATTTGTCTTTAATTTTTATTAGAATCCAGTTTTTCTTTTTTCCATTGAATTTTGAATTAATTAATGCGAATCCACCTTTGAGTTTTTTGCCCCTGAGCTCGATTTTAATATCCCCTTTTTTGTATGCCTTGTCCATTGATATGTCTTTTAGATTTTTGTATGTTCCTCTGTCCCAAATTATTACAGCTCCTTTTCCATATCCTTCTTTTATAATGCCTTCAAAATTTAAATATTCCAGTGGGTGGTCTTCTGTTGCGACTGCAAGATGTTTTTCCTCGGGATTCATGCTCGGTCCTTTTGGAATAGCCCATGACTTTAAGACGCCATTAATCTCAAGACGAAAGTCATAATGCAATCTTGATGCATCATGTTTTTGAACAATGAATTTTCCTTGATTTTTTGTTTTCTTTTTTTTCTCTTTTCCTTTTGGTTCAGGCGTCTTAGAGAAATCCCTCTTTTTTTTATATTCTTTTAATGACATAATTATATGGGCGTATTGAGATTAATAAATTTATTGCAGGCACTTATCCTGCATATGGCGGACTGGTTAGGGCGGCTTTTGCACTTCTGAGATATTGTTTTTCCATCTGTTTGTATCTCTCTTGGTCTGATTTTGAAACAGAGGGGCCAACTTTTTCCATTGCTTTTTCAAAGTGTTTTTTCTTTACAATTTTTGCATCTTTATTTTCTCTCAAAGCCAGGATTGCAGCCTCTCTTGCAAGTCCTTCAATGTCAGCACCAGTGTATCCTTCAAGCTCCTCAGCCATTTTCTTTAGATTAACTGATTTATCCAAAGGCATTTTTTTCCCTTTTGTGTGAATTTCAAGGATTTTTTCTATTCCTGCTTTGTCTGGTACAGGAACAAATACTATTCTGTCAAATCTTCCTGGACGCATTAATGCAGAGTCAAGCATATCAGGGCGGTTTGTTGCTCCAATAACAATTACATTGTTTAACTCCTCTAATCCATCCATCTCTGCTAAAAGCTGGTTAAGGACTCTCTCTGTTGCTTTTGTTCCTGTATCATATCCCCTCTTCCCAGCTAAAGAATCTATTTCATCAAAGAAAATTATACATGGTGCGACTTGCCTTGCCCTCTCAAAAATTTTTCTTACTCCTTCTTCTGATTTTCCGACCCACATGCTTAACAATTCCGGACCCTTTACTTGTATGAAGTTTGCCTCGGATTCATTTGCAACCGCTTTTGCCAGAAGGGTTTTACCTGTTCCAGGAGGGCCATAAAGCAAGACCCCTCGCGGAGGACGAATTCCCATTCTTATAAAGGATTCTGGATATTTTAAAGGCCATTCAACAGCTTCTCTTAATTCCTGTTTTGCATTATCTATTCCTCCAACATCCCCCCATTTTATATTTGGCGTTTCAACCAGCACCTCTCTCATTGCACTTGGTCTTACTATTTTTAATGCGTCGTCAAAATCTTTTTTTGCCACTTTCAAACTTTCTAAGACCTCTTGAGGAATTTCTGATTCTTCATCTAATTTTAATTTAGGAAGAATTTTTCTTAGGACATTCATTGCTGCCTCCTTTGCTAATGCCGCGATATCTGCTCCTACAAATCCATGAGTTTTTGTTGCCAGTTCTTCTAAATTGACATCTTTTGTCAAGGGCATTCCACGAGTATGAATTTGTAAAATTGATTTTCTTCCTGCTTTATCTGGAACTGAAATTGGAATTTCTCTGTCAAATCTTCCCGGACGCCTTAAAGCGGGGTCAATTGCATTTGGGCGGTTTGTTGCTGCGATAACAACAACTTTTCCTCTTGATTGAAGTCCGTCCATCATGGTTAATAATTGCGAGACAACACGCCTCTCAACTTCGCCGCCAACATCCTCTCTTTTTGGTGCAATTGCATCAATTTCGTCGATAAAAATAATTGCTGGTGCATTTTTTTCAGCTTCATCAAAAATTTCTCGTATTTTTTTCTCAGATTCTCCATAAAATTTGGACATAATCTCCGGGCCGTTTAGTAGAATGAAATGAGCATCTGATTCATTTGCAACCGCCTTTGCCAGAAGGGTTTTACCTGTTCCAGGCGGGCCGTACATTAAAACTCCTTTTGGAGGTTCAATTCCTAATCTTGAGAAAATTTCTGGGTGTTTTAATGGAAGTTCAATCATCTCTCTTACTTTTTTAACTTCTTCTGTTAATCCGCCGATGTCTTCATAAGTAACTTGGGGAATTTCTTCTTCTGAAATATCAACTGCTTTTGGATTTAAGAGGATGTCTGTATTTTCTCCGATTACTACCGGCTGATTTGGGTTTGTAGACACAACCATAAATCGTAATTGATTTAATCCACCTGGCATACCCATGCCTATCTGATTGAATATGTCTGTCATGTCCCCGAAAAAATCCCCAAAGCCCTCTGACATTAGGTCTCTTCTTCTCTGGGCTCCGCCAAGCACGACTATGTCCCCTTTTATTACAGCTCTACCTATTAGACCTCTTTTGAAATTTTCAGGGTCTCCTTGAACTATAATTCCTTGTTGTGCTGGTGCGATTGTAATTTTTTTTGCTTCTTTTATCTGCGCTTTTTTAATTGATACATATTCACCTACCCCTGTTCTCGCATTTTTTCTGGTTATTCCATCAATTCTGATTATATCCTCTCCTATGTCTGCAGGATATGCTCTATCAACAATTGCGAAACTTTCTCTCTCCCCTCTAATAGAAATAATATCTCCTCTAACTAATCCAAGTTTTTTCATCAAAGATGGGTCTATTCTTGCGATTCCTTTATATGCGTCATCCTGCAATGATTCAACAACTCTTAATTTTGTTTCATTTTTTGCCATTTTAATCAAATCTTAGTGACAACCTCCCCATTTCTTCAAAACATAAATTTACCATTTCTTTCATCTTTTTTTCCTGTTCATGCATAAAATCTACGATTTCTTTTGGAATTGAAACTGCATAACTATTGCCAATAATCCTCAATTTAACTTTATAATTCTTTCTTTTTAGATTCATGAAATTTTTATATTCAGCCAAATCTTGAGGGTGGATTATTCGAGAATTACATTTTGAGCATTCAATAGTTCTTAGTTTAAATCTGTTTTTTTCAATTAAGTTTTTTTTCATTTTCTCCCCGCATTTTTCACAGAGGATTGTTTGGTCAAATATATCTGTCATGTATATACATTAAATATATACTATTTAAATGTTTTGTTTGTTGCTATGTGTTAAATGGTGACATTTGAAAGGGCACTTAAAGAACAGAAGTGGGACATCCAATGAGATATTGCAAGAACTGACAATTTTTGTAAATTTAAATCTTCTTCATTATTTTAACAATGCGGGTGAAGATTAAACTTAAAAACCTGTGAGATATAATTAAATGATGAAGGAAGGAGATGAAGATTGGATTCTAAATTCGGATTTTCCAAAACCAAAAAAGGAATTTGATAAAGGAATCCGCATTATGGACAAAAGTTTGGGGGATAAATTTGGTTATAGCAGGAAAAAATCAGAATATATTGCGAGGCAGGTTAAGAGGTTTTGGAAATTTATTAAAGAGGATTCATGGGCTTCGCTGATAGTAAGTTTAGTTTTGGCCTTTTTAATTATTAAATTTATTTTTTTCCCTTTCCTTTCTTTTGTTACAGGCACTTCATTGCCTTTAGTGATTGTTGAATCCTGTTCTATGTATCATTCAGATGGGATGGATTTAGTGTTCAAAAGCCCTATTTATGGTCAGTATGGCCTTTCTTTAGAAGACAGTAAAAATTGGAGTTTTAAGAACGGATTGAGTAAGGGGGATATTATTTTTGCAGTTGGGGCAGATTATGAAGATTTGCATGTTGGAGATGTCATTATTTTTAATGGCAGACAGAGACATCCTATAATTCATAGGATTATTTCAATTAATGATGATGGAACTGTTACAACAAAGGGAGATAATTTTAAAACAAACAGCGGATTGCTGGACATTGAGCGGTCAATAAAGTCTGAACAGATTATTGGAAAGGCAGTTTTTAGAGTTCCTTATTTGGGCTGGTTAAAATTAATTTTTTTTGAAGCTATGCGTCCTGCTTCTGAACGAGGATTTTGCAGTTAATCTAACTATGTTCTGTTAAGTAAGCGGGACTTTTTCTGAATAAATTTGAAAACATATATACTGCACTATAGAGATATTTAAATAGTAATAATACTTACTAATAAGTATGGATAAACAATACGAAAGATTGAACATAACCCTTCCAAAGAAATTACTTGAAGAATTTAAGAAATTTTGTAAAGCCAATGGTATTAGTCTTAGTAGCAGAATTGCTATCCTAATCAGGGAGGATTTAGAAAAGAAAAATCCTTTAAAAAAATAAATTGAACGAAGCCCTTTGGGGCTTCGGGAATTAAAATGCGCGAATATCTTAATTCCAAAAATAAGAATAAGAACAAGTATAAAAAAACTTTCTTGTTCTAATTGTAAATCTAAGAATATAATAAAAAGAGGTTTTAGACGAACACAAAACAGAGGAAGGATACAAAGATATTCTTGTAAGGGTTGTTCTTATAGATTTGTTAGAGATGACGGATTCTATAGAATGAGAAATTCTCCACAAAAGATTACTCTCTGTCTTGATTTATTCTTCATGGGAATTTCGACAAGAAAAATTCAAGAGCATTTACAAGCATTTTATCCTAAAAATGCAAGCGGGGTTTCAATTTATAATTTGGTTATCAAATATTCAAAGATAATAAGTGAATTTACAGATAATTTAAAGTTAAAAGGAAGGCAGGAGGTTCAAATAGATGAAATCTAATTTCACAGAAGAAGACTTCCAAAGAAAAAAGCAGGAGTAGATAAGAACTGATTTATAGATGGCATAGATACAACTACAAAATTTATGGTAACTTCTGAATATGTAAAGGCAAGAGAAAAGGAAAATCTTAAAAGAATTTTAAAGAATATTAAAAATAAAACAGAAAATCAAGTTAATATTATTACAACAGATGGATTAACATCTTATACAAATGTGGTAAAGAAAACTTTTGGCTATAACAATAAGGAAGGAAAATGTATTGTAGAGCATAATGCGGTTAATGCTTCACAAGGAGAAGGTTTTAATCATCCTATTGAGAGATTACATAATTCTATAAGGCATAGAACTAAAACCTTTAGAGGATTTCATGGAAGTATAGATAATGCAAAAGCGATTATGAAAGAATTAGAAATTTATTTTAATTTTATAACTAAACATCAAGCAATTAAAAAAGGCCCCTATAAATTAGATGTTCCTGAATTGAAGTTAGGTGTAAATGTTAGCTCTAATAAGATTATCTAAAGTTAAAAGCGATAAATATTTAAAAAATTAAATATACCGATAATATACAGAAGAGGCATAAAAATGAAAAAAATATTTTTATTATTAATAGCTTTCATATTGGTATTTTCTCCGCTTGTTGCAGCAGGTTCCTTAAAACCAGATTTGTCTAATATTATTGCTAAAACACCAGCAGGTGAAAAGATTCCAGTAATAATTCTGTTCCATGAAAGACCAACACCAGCAGATATTAGCACAATAAAATCAGATGGAGCAAGTATAAAACATCAATATACAATAATAAATGCTGTTGCTGCTAAAGTTCCTGCTCAGGCAGCAGATAAAATTGCCAAGAGAACTTTTGTTAAATTAATAGAGCCAGATTATAAAGTAAAATTAGTTCTTGATAAAAGCATTCCGCAAATTCAAGCAGATAAAGTTTGGGAAGCTGGTATAACTGGAAAAAATATAGATGTTGCAATTCTTGATACAGGAATTCACGATGAGCATCCTTCTCTAACAGTTGAAAAAGAAATAGATTATACAGGAGAAGGAACAGATGATTTACATGGTCATGGCACGCATGTTGCAGGCATAATTGCTTCTACTGATTCAACTTACAAGGGAGTGGCTTATGATGCAGATTTATTTAATGTTAAAGTTTTAAATCAATATGGAAGCGGTTATGGCTCTGATGTTATTAAAGGTATTGAGTGGAGCGTTGATAATGGAGCAGAAATTATTTCTATGAGTTTTGGTGCAGAGATTGATAATTGTGACGGAACAGATGCTATTTCGCGAGCTGTTGACAAAGCAGTTAATAAAGGTGTTGTTGCAGTAGTTGCTGCTGGAAACTCTGGTCCAGATTCAGGAACTATAACCTCCCCTGGTTGTTCAAAAAAAGGCATAACTGTTGGAGCTGTTGATGATAATGATAATGTTCCTAGTTGGAGCAGCAGAGGACCAACAGATGATGGAAGAATAAAACCAGATTTAGTTGCTCCTGGAGTAAATATAAAATCAACATGGAAAGATAATTCATTTAAAGATTTGTCAGGAACAAGTATGTCAACACCACATGTTTCAGGGGTTGTTGCTTTATTACTAGAAGCTGATTCAACTCTTAGTCCATCTGACATAAAAGATATATTAAAATCAACTGCTTTTGACTTAGGTTTAGATGAAGATACTCAGGGAGCTGGAAGAGTAGATGCTTATGAAGCTTATATTTATATAGCTAATATAACTAAAGAGCCAGAAAATGAAACAGAAATTGATAATAGAACTTGCACTTGGTTGCCTCCTGGCTTAAGAAAAAAAGAAATGCTGCCTCCAAGTTGGCAAGAAAAATGTCCTGAAGCTGGTTTGACTCCAGATTCTGTTTTATATGGTTTAGATAAAACATTTGAAAGAATAAATCTTTTTTTTACATTTAATAAAGAAAAGAAAGCAGAAAAATATTTAAGATATGCAGAGGAGAGGTTAGCTGAAGCAGGGGAAATGATTGAAAAAGAAAAGTCAGAATTTGTAGATGATTTAATTGAGGATTATGAAGAGAATTTAAAAAAAGGAAACGAAATATCAAAAATTGCACAACAGCTTGGAGAAAATGTTACGAGAGTAAGAGAGCTTGTTGCTGTTGCAACATCAATACATACTGACATTTTAAAAGAAGTCTTAGAAAAAGTGCCTGAACAGGCAAAGCCATCAATACAAAGAGCTATAATTTCTTCTAAAAGAGGAAATGAAGAAGCATTAAATGCTTTGGAAAAAATCAATCCAGAAAAAGCAGCTGAAATTCATTTTGGAATTGCTGAAAGAAAGCTTAATAGAGCAAGAGAAAAAGCTGAAAAAGATGAAGTAGAAGAAGTTAGGGATTTGATTGAGGAGTATGAAAATCACTTAAATAAGTCAAATGAAATAGCAGAGATTGCTAAAGGTTTGGGCAAAAACACAACCACAGTTGAACAAGTTATTGCAAAAGCAAGCTCTAAGCATTTAGAAATTTTATCAGAAGTTCATGATAAAGTTCCTGAACAGGCAAAACCAGCTATTGAAAAAGCAATGGGTGTTTCAGCTAATGGAAGAGAAAAAGCAGTTGAAGCATTAAAAGAAAAAGATGCTTTAAGAAATATCCCAGAAGAAACTCCGGTTTCTAATGAAGTAAAAGAAAAAATACGTTCCGTTGCTAAAGGGAGTTCTTCTGGAAAAGCGAGCAGTTTGTCTGGCAGTGCTGGAGTTGGTTCAGGTTCTGGAAGGAAACCTTGATTATTAGTAGTTCACTTTATCGAAGCTTTTTAATTAACATTTTTATTAATAATCATTTTGAGTCCTTTAACTTAACAATACAATCTAACCAAAAAACTTAAATATGCCTTTTTATAAAGTAAGAGATGCAATTTTGTCCTAAGTGCGGCTCTATACTTATTCAGAAGAGAAAAAATTATGGATGCCCGCAATGTTCTTATACAACAAAGGAAAAGGTAAAACTTTCTGTAAAGGAAAATCTTGGCGAGAAAAAACAGATAGGTGTTCTGAAGGAAGATGAGGTTGATGTTCTTCCGATTGTTGAAGAAGAATGCCCGAAGTGTAAAAATAAGGAAGCTTATTTTTGGACTTCTCAGACGCGTTCTAGTGATGAGGCTGAGACAAAATTTTATAGATGCAAGAAATGCAATCATACTTGGCGAATGTATAGTTAATCAGGGGAATTTGCATTGTTTAGTTATTTTTGAATATAATTTGTGTTGCTCACATTTAACTTTATACCCGTATTGTTTTTGTGAAAATCTAAAATGCTCGTCTAAATGCGAACCAGCCATGGAAGAATGGAGAGGCGAATAAGATGCTCTTCTCGCACTTAACTCTTTTGATTTATTTTCGCTCGCACTTAACTCTTTTGATTTATTTAATTAATAGTAAGACTTAAGATGCTCGCTCGCACTTAAATCTTTTTATGCTCGAGAAACTGGGGGTCATTTAAGAATTTTCTTCACAGCTTTTTGCAAATTATTAATATTCTCTTTTAGATAATCCTCTGCTTTCTCCTCATATTGTTTTAATAATGATTTTTTCATTGGGTATCCTACAAGCTCCATGAATCCTTCTCCTTTTATTTTTTTATTTCCGAGAGTTCCTGAAATTGTTGTAGGGCCTTCCCAATAATTTATTATGCCATTGACCATCTCCTGCTTTTTCAAAAGCGGGGAGATTTTTAATTTTGCTTTTATTTTGGGAATTTGAACCTCCCAATAAAGCGGATAAGATGCTCCTGTTTTTTTGCTTGTCCAGAATTTTTTTAGATTTTTTAATTTTATTTTTTTAGTGTGGAAGGATTTGTTATTGCTGTCAATTATACTTGCCAGATAATCCTTATTCTTTCCATCATAGAATTCAAGTATGATAATATCTGTTTTGTTATTAAGTTTAATAGAAAACCAGTTCCATTTATTTGTATTTTTATTGTAAGGGACATCCGCCCATTGGTGGTCCATCCACGATTTTCCCTTTACTTCTATTGTTTTGCGTCCTATTTTTATTGTTCCTTTTGTATTAATGTCTGTTAGTGAATAATAATAAGTTGATTTTGAGTGCAATCTTAAAAATCCTGAACCGCCTTCTAATAATGGCTTCTTTTTTGAAATCAGTTTTAAATTAAACATATCTGTTTTTATTGAATATTTTTTCATATTTAATTGCTTTATTTCAAATTCACCATTATCGGGGATAAGTGTGTCATATGTTATATTAAAGAATTTTGATTTTTTCTGTTTTGTGATTACAAGTATTGGGTGAATTTCAGAATAGGTTTTTTTCTTTTTTATATCACAAAGAAGATGGTGTGAAAAATAGAAGTATTTTATAGGGATTAAATTAGAGAAAGGAAAATTAATTTTGTCAGCATCTGCTTTGAATAGAGTATTCATATATGAATATTTATTCCCCTTTTTGTCCTCGAGATTTCCGTTAAAATACCACCATTCAATTATATTTTTATGCGGTTTTTCGTCCTGCGGAAATTTTATTTTTTTCAGCATGTTAATTTTTTGCTTTATTTACTAACTCTTTGTAAGTTGAATAGGCGGGTTTTATTCTCCAACCACATCCAAGCAGGGCGTAATCAGGATCTGGATAATCATCTCCGATTCCCTGTTCGCATCTCCATTCGAAATTCTTTAAATGATGCCAGAAGTATCCCTGGATTCTCTTATTTTTTTTGGGTGCATAAAAGGTGCCATAAACCCATATTTTCTGATTTTCTTCAGTATATAATGAACTTGTTGAGGAGGGTGCAGAGGGAAATCCTGTTTCAGTAATCCAAATTTTTCTATTATCTTCGTGTTCTTCTGCTATTGAGTCCCACTCACTTAGATTGTTTATAGTTTGGCAATTCACAAATCCAGTTGTTTTATAAGAGCC
>JAFCDU010000021.1 GCA_017609535.1 Candidatus Pacearchaeota archaeon
TTTAATTTTACTTTTTTCATATTTATAAATGAATAAATTAGTTTAAATTTGTTTTTATCTCACAGTAAAAAGTTTATCATCATCAACATCAAAAATCCCCAAACGAACTCCGCAATCAATCCAGCCATGTGCATAGTTAAGTGCGGCAAATGCCTCAACCCGCCCCCCTTTTTCAAAAAAATGCTTGGCGTCAGAAACATAATTCTCAACCATCGCTATTATTTCATCTGCATCCAATTCTCTGCCTTCAACAACATTTTCCCCTGCAATTCTCAATGCCTCTTCAGTAACCTTAAAATATTTCTCAATCTTTTCCTCCGTAATCTCATTACCCATAACATTATACAGGATGCTCATTTAAATCTCTTTCCCCCAAATTTATAAATTCCCCATCTGTCTCCGTATCTCCGCATAGGATTTTATTTGCATTTTTGATTTAAATTAATTTTTAATATAACACAAAGATTACAAGAGCAAAAAATTTTACTCTTAGTAAATAAAAATAAAATTAGAAGAGCAAAATTTTTTATTGGTTCGGATATCTGACATTTTAGAAAAAAATTTTGATTTACTAAACAAAGCTCATCAGAACATTTATAAATTTTCAATCAATATGAAAAAATATGAAAAAAATACAGGTGATACCATTAATTATCCTTGGCATATTAATAATCCTTGTAGCACTATCACCACTACTTATCAAAAAGAAAAAAATAATGTTTGCCCCTCTTCCAGAAATCCAAAAAATTAATAATGACTGTTCAAATATTGAAGAAGTTTGGAACTCTATTTTTACAAAACCTTTTGATGCAACTGTAAAAATACTCAATGAAATTGAAAATAATACCTGTAAAAAATTCCTTGCTTTCAAAAATGAAAACCAAGAATCTTGGATATTATGGGGAGAAGTAAAAATTCTCTCTGATTCACAGGGAAATAGATATAACACTACATATATAGATGCCGTAAATGGATTACTGGATGAAACTGCAATAAATCTATTTAATACTGATACAGAAATTAACAATACAATGCTCGTAGGAGTCCTCGTCGGGGGATATATTTTAAATAGAAGTGAAAGTATAGACAAGCAAACAGCTTATCTAAATTTTTCATCAAAATTCCAAAATCTGTTTCCAGACCTAAATGAAGAAAACATAACAGAATATGATTTACATTATGACCTTGGGGTTTTCCCATCTTCTAATTTTGAAAATGGAAGTGCCGTAGCAATTTTTAAAAATAAATCATATATTTTCTTTATGTATAAAGAATCCGTGGAACTTCCATCCCTAATATGCACCCCCAATTGGACACAATTTAATTCTTCTTGTCAGCCTGATGATACAATAAAATTCTGGTATGAAGACCTAAATTCATGCAATACATCAGTTGGAAAACCTGTAAATCAAACCAGAGACTGTGATTATGATGAGAACGGAATAATCGGAAACTTCACCTCATTCACTGATATAAATTTAAGATTAGAAATTTATATAGAAGATGAACCTGGAGAAGATGTAACAGAACCTCTTGATGATGAAAACACAGAAGTTAAATTCAAAGAAGGCAACATAACAATAGTAGAATTTGACTGGGACTTTGATGACGAACCTCTAAATATGAAAAATATCACAATTAAAAAACAATCTTCTTCTTCAGATTTTGGATATCTAATTGTAAATGGAATAGAAGAAACAAAAACCATAAAAGTAGATAGAGTAATCTCAAGCAATAAAGTTTGTATTAAAGACAAATATGTAAATAGTATATCTGATATCAGTGATGATTGTAATGGAACCCGAGAATATTTACTAAATTGTCCTGGGAACCTCAGCAGATTTGAATGTTATATATCAGGAAACAAATTCATAGTCTCAGGATTAAGGCACTCTGCTGTTCGGGAATTTTCTCCATATACGCCTCCACTTCCTGCATGCATTCCAAAATGGAATTGCACAGATTGGTCAAGTTGTGTTCATAATATAAAAACCCGAAATTGTTCAAATAATTGTAATAATAGTATAAAAATAGAAACCCAGGCTTGTTCAATTGCCTGCACCCCAAACTGGAACTGCACAGCCTGGATGCCTGAAAAATGTCCAAAAAACGAAACTCAAACTCGTTCTTGCATAGATTTAAATAATTGCAGAACAGATTCAGGAAAACCAAAGGAAACACGAAGTTGCGAATATAAATCAAGCCAATGGCTAATAATAATCATCGTCCTTGTAATCCTAATAATAACCGCAATAATTTTAATCTTCTTATTAAAAAAACACCCCAAACCCCTACCCCCAGCACCGCCCAGCCTAAACGCCCCAACCAACAGAAACGCTCAACGCCCTTTTAACATCAACTCAATCTTCTTTGGATTTCTCTTAATCTCCTTAACAACTTGAGCCGGACCAATAATCGTAATTGCGTCATTCTCCCCAACCAAAATCCTCGCAAGATTTCTCCGCATTTTGTCAAAAACACCCCTGTGCTCAGAATCAATACTAGCAATTTCAATTCCCTGAAATCCTTTAATATTCCCAATCAAAGTCATAGTATTCTCAATCAACCTCGTCTCTTCATCAGGTCTCAATCTTCCCTGCAGAATAACAATCTTATCCTGCAAAATAATCCCCATAATTTTTTTAATCCTTGTAATTGCATCATCATGCCGAATTTCAGAATAAGGCATAAAATGAATTGTTAAATCTTTCACCTTTCTCACTCTCTTTTTCTTGGCCATCTTTTATTACTTGATTTCAATACTTTTTAAATATTACTTCACCTTCTTGACAAGTTTAAATAAACTTTCATAAAAATCATCCATATTCTTTCCCGTCTTCGCAGAGATTCCAATAACATCATATTCAGGAAATGCATTCTGCACTTTCTTAATATTCGCTTTTTTCAAATCAATTTTATTGCCAACAATCAAAACAGGAATTTTTCTGGCAACCAAATTCCCAATTATAGTTATATTAACTTGAGAATATGGATTTGCAGTAGAATCCAAAACAACAATAACCGCATCCATGTCATCAAGCCATTTAATCGCCTCAATAATTCCTTGAGTTGCTTCTTTAGACCTTGCCTGTGCTTCTTTTTTCTTCAAGCCGAATTTAAGAAAATCCTCAAAATCAACCTTAGTCGCAATCCCTGGCGTATCAATTAGTTTAAACTCAATTTTTTTCCTATTTTTTTCAATTACAACCTTCTCTTTAAACTGAACATTTCGCGTCTCATGAGGAACATTGCTGACCGTGCCTAAATCTTCTCCAAGAACATCCTGACAAAGCCGATTAGCTAATGAAGTTTTCCCAGCATTCGGCGGGCCATAAAATCCAAGCTTAATCTTTCCCTTCTTCTTAAACAAATTAGAAAAAATCCTTCTTGCAAAATTTCTTAAAATCTTAATCACCATCTCAAATCCCTTGAATTCTTTGTTTATTAAACTTTCCCATATTTTGTCCTATATTTTCAGTAGCACTCTTTTTCGCCCTCTTCTTCCCGTAATAATCAATCAATTTGCTTATTGGAATAATTTCAGGAAGGCCTGTCCTCTCTCCCCTTGATTTTTTTAAAACATAAACAATCTGCTCTCCATTCCACTTCTGCTCCCTTAAAACCCTGCGAATCTTCGTATCATCCCAGCCCTTATTCCGAGCATTTTTAACAAAATTCAAAAGATTAAACAAGTGCCGCCTATCTTTAAACAAATAATTTTCATATCTCAACATATACCAAACCTGCACAAATGTATAAATAATCAAAAGAACAATAAGAGAAAGAATAACATAAAAAATCGCTTTTCCAATAGGTTTGCAGTCATGTCTGCAATTGCTGGAATTCTCTCCTGGCTCGCAAATCCCATTAAAGTTGCAAGGCCCAATCTCAAGCCCCACCATAAAATAACTCAAAGCAGGAGATATGAAAAAATCCGCCTCTCCGCCTGAAGAAAGAAACTCAAAATTATTCCGTCCTTTTGAAATTGAAAAAATTGTAGAAGAATCATTCTCAAATTTCAAGCTTTTGCTGAAAACAAGTTCATTCCGCGGTTTTTCAATAACAAAATAAGCATCATCACTCGAATTAAAACTAAAATTATAAATAGCCGCCAGAACCTCTCGCCCAGAACCTCTTATCACAGAAACTTCCTGTAAATTAAAACCCCCGGCGATATTCTCCAATTGCCAAGCAGCAATTTGTTGCTTATATTTTTCTGCAAAATTTCCAACACTCCCCCCACTAACCCCTGCGATAATTCCCGGCTTAATAATATCTAAATCAGGAACTAATACAGAATCAACAGTTCGGCTGACAAAAATCTTTCTTGGAATATCTAAGTTTTGAAGTGCAAGTGCAATCTCAAGAAATTCAGAATCATTAGTTGCATCAGATTTTCTTTTCTTTAAAATAGACAAATCTTCTTTAATCTTTTCAATTTCAAGAATTTGCTTCAGACTATCCTCCTGCCAATCAGAAAATTTATCAATATCCTTAAGAGTATCATTCAAATAATCCTCCTCCTCGCTAAAAACACTATCAAGAACCTCTTTTGGGCTCCCAACAAGAATATTAAATTTCTTTGAAGAAGTTAAATTTTGGCTGTCAGTCACATTCAAAGTAAGGGAATAACTGCCAAGTTTATTATAAGAATGGCTGACAATGTTGACTTGACTGACTTCCTTGCTTCCGTCGCCAAAACTCCATACATAAGAAGTTATATTATAATCCGACTCAACATCTGCAATAAAGGAAGTTAAAACTCCTGCTGGAACATTTTTCGGATAAACATCCTTTATCACTGGAGCAGGCAGAACTTCAATATCTTTCTCAACCACCTTCTTTCCCCCCAATGATAAAACAAATTCTTTTTTACCCGGCCCGCCGACATCAAACCCAAGAAGCCCTAAATCTAATTTTCCAGAAAAATCAACAACACCAGGTTTAATTTCAACGCTATATACATCACTCGTAGTAACCGCCAAATCACTGGTCAGGTACTTCAAAACAACATCAGAAATTTCTAAATCTTGCTTAACCCCCTTTGCAAAAACAGGTATAACGCATCCATCTTCACAATTTTTTGAATATTTATTATACAAATAAAATTCAGAATTCAAAACCAAATTAAAATCTTTAGAACTTTTTACAGAAGTTTTTTCAGCACCAGAATATAAAGCAGGTCTGATAAAGATAGCATAATCCCGCCTTGAATCAGCTGTCGAGGGCTTTCCTAAATAACCGCAATTTTTTCCAGAAGTCTCTGTCTTAATATCATAGCCCTTATCTCCATCGCTTCTAATACAAATAGCATACTCCCCATTAAAAATCCCTTTGCTTGCAATACAAGAATCATCATAATGCGGGTCAAAACTGCATTTATCCTTCTCCTGCCCAAATGAATCATAAACCTTCATCTCAACCTCCCCCTCCCCATCCCCGACAATAATATCCCCCCCAATCCTCATAGCAGGAATTTCATTAAGATAAAATTTCTCGCAATACATATTCTGAGTTATGTCTCCAATAGTTTGCTCTGCACTGGCATTATAACAGCTCCAATTTCTGTCGCCAAAAATATCAGAAGCCTTGTCAAATTTCCAGTTAAAATTCTCATCATCAAAAAATTGAAGTTCTAATGGAATGGTTTCAGATGGGCCGAAATCACTAAAAACACTAAATTCAATGTCCTGAATGTCCCTTATATCCCCCTCAACAACAAAACCAAACCAAGTTCCATCAGAATCAACAGAAAAATTTTTCTTTTTAGCAGGCTCATAAAAACTGAAATCATTACTGCAGTCGCTTGGAGTGCAACTTTTAGATGCTTTATTCAAATCTAAAAATTCTCTTAAAGAAATTGTCTTGTCATCAATATTTGTAGTAAACAAATTATCAAGAATCTCATCATCAAGCGTCAGATTAATACTGCCGGAAATCAACTCATAAGGAGTATAAATTTCCTCAACATCAAATTCATCAACAGAAAAATCAGCAGCAACAAAACTAAAAAGAAATGCAATAAACAAAAAAATCACCAGGCCTTTTTTCATATTTATATAACCAACCAATATTTTATAAATCTTGTTAAAACAGCGATTGCTATCTTCATAATTTTTTCTTTTTGAAAAAATAAAATATTCCCAAAATTCCCAAAACACAGATTAAACTAAACCAACTGAAAAAAGGAAGTTGAAGGCGTGAAAGACTCGAACAAGTCACAGTATAGGTTTTAGTTTCTGTCTCGCATAAAACAGATTCACATGATTTTAAATCGCCAAAAGTAACTTCTTCTTCAGGCAACTCTTCATACAAAAGACCAACAAATTCCCTCGTAACTTCAGCAGAACCATCTTCCTCACAACTCCCACTATAACGTTCACTATAAACACACTCAAAAGAAATAGGTTGTTTTCCAACCTCCGTCGTAGCTTCCTGTTTTTTAACACACTTTTTCTCCTTATCATCCCACTCGCACCTGCAATCCCCCTTCGTCACACTAGTAATGGTAATTGAACCACATTCCACATCAACAGCTTTAGATTTACCCTTCCCGCACCCAATTGAACCAACCCCGCACTCATCTCCATTACATTCTTCTTTAGTTCCATAATCTGAACAAATCTCAATTCCAGCACAAGGGTCTGGCTCCTCCCCAGTATGAACACAAATATAATCTCCATCTAAGTTCCGGCATTCATAATTAAGATTAGGACAGCAATCTGTCCCGTCATCAGCAGAACCACGACATAGATTTTTATTCACAGATTTTGTCAAATCTTTTGATTTACTATCACTAATAACCCAGTACGCAAAATTATCTCCTTTCACACATTTCGGATATCCAGCAGACTCAACACGCAAAACTTCAGAACTAATCCAATTTGTTCCATCCAAACTTGCAAGAAAATAATAATTCCCGCTCTCTTCAGGAGTCCAGGTATAAAATCCAATAGAAGAAAATTCTCCAACAAGGGGGTCTTCAACAGCCCCAAATGTAATTATCTTCAAAATATCCATAAAAAATCCTTCGTCTTTTTTATAAATTTTAAATGAAATCTCCTTATCCCCCACACCCTCCCCGCCAACAGCTAAAATCACCTCCTCTCCAACAACAGATTCAGAAATTCTCCCCTCCTCATTTCTCCAATGAGCATCCCCCAACTTTTCCTGCCTGCAACAAATTTTAATTGGATAATCCTCTCTGTCGCCAATAGAAACCATTGCATCTTTATCAGAAGACAAAGAAAGTAAAACATCCTCGTCTAATTCGCATTTCACTCTTGCTTCACAGATAAAACCATCATAACAAATAGGAATATTGTAAACAGAATCCTCGCTAACAGACGCCAAGGAATTTTCTTCAGAGGAAACCCAAAGAATATTGTTTGTTCCATCACACTCGTGCACATTAATCCCAAAATAATCTTCAAAACATAAATCTTCTACCGGTGGTTTATTGCTCAATCTCCTTAATAAATGCTGTTCATCTAAAAAGCCGTCGTAATAATATGTGTTGATGAATTTATTATCAGTCAAGTTATATTCCAAAACTTTATCCTCGTCGAAAATCAACAGATTTCCATTTTGAGATTTTCCAACATCCTCCACCTTGTCAAACTTTTTAGAGGAGCCTAAAAAATCTGCGTCCTGAACTTTAAGAAAATCATCTAACTTTACAATCTTATTTTCCCCTTTGTCTGCAATATAAACTGAACCGTCTATCCAGACCATGCCTACTGGATTGCTTAATGATGTGATGCTCACTTCCCTCTCCCAATCATACAGAAATGAAAATACATCAATCATATTGTCACTATTTAAGACAAAAAGCTTGTCTCTCGTTGTGCTGTAAGTGACTGCAATAGGGCGGTTAAGCTTACCCCTCCCAATATCCTCCCTTGCAACCAACATTAAATTTTCTGATGATGGGTCTATGGATTGTCGGTCTAAGTAGAGCATTTCTAAAATTGAATCAAATTTATAGTCTGTTTTATTTCGGTTAGCAATCGCCATCCACTCTGAAGGAAGTACTGATATATCATGCATCTCAGTGAAAAATATGTTTTCATATTCACGAAAAAATCTATCATTTACATAAACAAATACCTTATTTCTGGAATCTGGATTTAATACAAAACTACGCGTATGTAGTTCAACAAACCCATGACTTTTTTTTACAATGTCTGAATAATTAAAAAATCTCGGCGACGGCTGATTCCACAAAGAAACATGCCCATCATCTGAAACTCTCAAAATATTTTTATCACTGCAAAAGCGCCCAACCCTGTTCCTCACATAAGTTATATCATTTTCATCATAAATCCCGTCGCCATTCACATCAACCTTATCACGATTCAAAGCAATCACATCAAGAATGGTTACCTTTCCATCCTTATTAACATCTTCAGGACAAGGACAAGCTCCAGAAACTAAATTTAAACAAATCAAAATTCCTAATATCACCGCAATCTTTTTCATATTTATATAACCAACCAATATTTTATAAATCTTGTTAAAACCCCCTATCCCTTATGAAACTTTTTCCAATAAAATAAGATTAAAACCAAG